>DATCTV010000062.1:0-300000 GCA_036567785.1 Desulfomonilia bacterium
CCCCGGCTTCTCTCTCCTTCAGTATCCGGATTATCTGCTCCTCTCCAAATCTCCCTCTCCTCATGGTACGATCCTCCTCTTACCTTTTTACCAGATCATACTCGCTTCAAATATGGCTTATTTTTCGGGGGGAAGGTCATGCTGGCATCATCAACCTGCACCAGATATCCGGGTGAATTGTATTTATAATTGACGAAGAATCTTGTTGCACCTGTAATTACGGGATAGGTAACCTTGCTCACACGGCAGCCTTCGTCATAATCGGTTATCACCTCGAACGCACCGTCTGTTGTTGTTGTATTAACGATGTGCTCCCTCCCGAGATCGTCATAAGTGATGTCCTTTGTGAATCCATCAGGTCCTTGAATTGAAGCAAGAAGACCGAGTGCATACTTGCCGGAAGTCGAACCCATCGGGGCGATATCATACGTCCAGACCGATACTTCTTTTACGGTTAACGAGGCATATCCCGAAAACAGGGAAGAAACAAAATTACCTATCGTAGCCAGAAGGCCAGTTCCCTGACCCATTAGTTTCTTTTTGGTTAACCTGCCGATTGCATCATATTCATAATCGATTACCTGTCCCTTGGCGTCGGTTTGCCTGATCATCTCACCGAATGCATTGTATTTATATGTCCAAGTGTCCATATCAGGATCAACCGTTGAAATTTTTCGGCCAAGAATATCATAGTTCATTTGTATAACATTATTGTCGGTATCCGTTTGGGGTTCACTTTACATGTATAATTCAATATTCCTCTTATGGATATGAAGTTTTCTTTAAGAAAATATTTTGCCGATATGATATATACGGCGAATAGAAAAATACCGGAGGGTGCGTGTGAAGGATTTTTTCAATCTGTTCTCGCATGGTTTCATAAGGGTTGCCGCATGCATCCCTGAGGTGAAGGTTGCCGACCCGCTTTTCAATGCAGAGAAAACAATTGAGCTCATAGAGAAAGCCTCACAGGGAAATGCCCTGCTCGCCGTCTTTCCGGAACTGGGCATTTCCGGCTATACCAATGAAGACCTTTTCTTCCAGAAGGCGCTTCTTGAAGGTGTGCATCAGGGGCTTCAAAAAATACTCAGAGCAACGGAAAACCTTCCGATCGTTGTTGTTACAGGGGCGCCGCTGATTGTCGCGGATTCCCTTTACAACTGTGCAGTCATAATGCAGGACGGCAGGATTCTCGGCATAGCGGTCAAAAGCTATCTCCCCAATTACAGGGAATTTTACGAGATGCGCCATTTCAGGCCCGCAGCCGAACTCGCATGCGACACGGTGGATATTCTTGGCCAGAGGGTTCCGATCGGTGCCGACCTGATTTTCAATGCCGAGAACATCCCTGGTTTCAGACTTTTTACCGAGATATGCGAAGACGTCTGGACACCGGTCCCACCGTCCGGGTTTGCTGCTTTGTCCGGGGCGACCGTCATTGCAAATCTTTCCGCCTCCAATGTGCTTACAGGCAAGGACGAATACCGTCACTCCCTTGTGTCAAACCAGTCTGCCAGATGCCTTGCCGCCTATATATATACAGCCGCCGGTCCGGGTGAATCGACTACGGACCTTGCCTGGGACGGCCACGCCATAATCTACGAAAACGGGACGCTCCTGGCGGAATCGGAAAGATTCTCATGGGAATCCCAGGTGGTTTTCGCGGACATCGACCTCGAAAGGCTGACCCATGACAGGCTGAGAACGCAGTCATTTTCATATGGCGCAAAAAAACTCGTCGGGAATTACGGGAAATTCAGGGAAGTGCCGTTCAATATCAACCTGCCCAAGGGGAAGATCGACCTGAAAAGGGAAATATCAAGATTTCCATATGTGCCGGCTGACCAGGCGCTGAGAGATAAAAGGTGCTACGAGATCTATAATATCCAGGTGCAGGGATTGACGAAACGGCTCAAATCTTCGGGAATTAAAAATCTGGTAATAGGAGTCTCCGGCGGGCTCGATTCAACGAACGCGCTTATCGTTTGCGCAAAAACAATGGATATACTGGGGCTTCCGAGGACCAATATAAAAGCATATACGCTTCCCGGGTTCGCGACCACGGACAAAACCTATAAAAACTCACTCAGGCTCATGTCCGCACTTGGCGTTGATTCGCGTGAAATCGACATCAAAGAGGGCTCTTTGCAGATGATGAAGGATATCGGCCATCCGTTCGCAAATGGCGGCAATGTCTATGACATCACCTTTGAGAACATACAGGCCGGGCAGAGAACATCTCTCCTGTTCAGGATTGCGAACTTTGAAAACGCACTTGTCGTGGGCACTGGTGATCTCAGCGAACTGGCGCTGGGGTGGTGCACGTACGGGGTGGGAGACCATATGTCTCACTACAACGTGAACGCCAGCGTGCCGAAGACCCTGATACAATACATTCTCAGATGGGTTGCAGTGAAGGGCATCTTCGGGGAGGCCGCCTCTTCATGTCTTGCCGATATTCTTGATACCGAGATAAGCCCCGAACTCATTCCCGGAACCGTAAACGGCCAGCCGGCTCAGCGCACAGAAGACACGGTGGGTCCTTATGAACTCCAGGACTTCAACCTGTATTATTTCACGAGGTTCGGATATCTCCCGACAAAAATCGCATTCATGGCGTGGAACGCCTGGCATGACAAGAACTGCGGAACATGGCCTGATGTGCCTGAAGATAAAAGAAACGCCTACGGCATCTCCATGATAAAGAAATGGATGGAAGTCTTCATAAAAAAATTCTTCAGGCAGAGCCAGTTCAAACGCACATGCGTTCCGAACAGCCCAAAGATAGGTTCAGGCGGATCGCTTTCACCAAGAGGGGATTACAGGGCTCCGAGCGACAGCGAAGACGCACCGTGGCTTAAGGACCTGGAAAAGATACCAGACAGCGAACAATGAGGCCTTCATTTATCGTAAGGCTTGTAAACGGGCCTTTATTCGATCCTATGGTTTATCTGAGGCTCATCAATGAAAACCGCTCGATAATGTTGGATTGCGGCAGGTTTTCCGGGATTTCAAACAAGGAACTTCTGCTGCTCGATGCCGTGTTCATAACTCATATGCACATGGATCATTTCGTGGGCTTCGATACGCTCCTGAGGGTTATTCTGCACAGGAAAAAACCTTTGAATGTATTTGGTCCTGAGGGCATTATTGAAAAGCTCATATCAAAACTTAATTCATACACATGGAACCTGACTTCGGAATATCCGCTCACAATAAACATTTCAGAGGTGCTTGAGGGTTCCCTGAAAACGGTATCATTGAACGCCTCTTCAGGCTTCGGTGAAAGAGGGATCAGCGAAAGGGGCAGATCCGGAAATGAAATATATGCCGACCCCAGATTCACAGTGGAATCGGTGATCCTGGACCATAATATCCCGTGCCTGGGTTTTGCCGTAAAAGAAAAGTTCCATGTGAATATAAGGCCGGACATGATTGAGAAAAGGGGGTTCATCCCCGGGCCGTGGATTGGCCTTCTTAAGGAAATGATTATTTCAGGTGCTGAAGGCGATATCGAGATTGAAACAAAAGAAGGAAAAGTAACGCACAGCTCCACTGAACTTTCAGAAGATATTTCCGTTATAACAAAAGGCCAGAAAATAGCATATCTTGCCGATGTCAGGTTTTCGCAGGAGAACCTTGACGGTTTCAGAACCATAGCGGCAGATGCTGACGTATTGTTTATCGAGACTTTTTACCTTGAAGAAATGAAGGATGAGGCCTACATTAAAGGACATCTTACGGCAGCGCAGGCAGGAGAGGTCTTCAGCGGCATACGAGCCGGAAGAATTGTACCGATGCATGTTTCACCCAGATATCACAACAGGCTAGACGAAATATTCAAAGAAGCCGGATGTGTTTGTCCGGGCTTGAGTGGCGCAAGTGGAGAAGAAAACCCATAACATAATAGAACTCGGTGTTGCAGGCATGGGATGCGTGAAATGCGCCAACACCATTGAAGCGGTGCTTTCGAAAACTCCGGGTGTGGTTTCCAGCCATGTAGCACTGGCTTCAAATTCTGTAAGTATCGAATATATGCCTGATAAAGTATCCGTAAATGAACTTGCTCAGGCTGTAAGAGGTGCCGGATATCAGGTGCTGGTTGAAAAGATTAGTGCGGGAATAGGAGGAATGCACTGCGCATCATGTGCGCTCAGAATAGAGGAATCGCTCAAAAAGATTCCAGGAATAGATCAAGCAACCGTCAACCTGGCGGCTGAATCAGTTCAGATTTCTTATTATCCCGGTGCGGCCAGCCTCACTGAAATTAAAAAAGCGGTAAGGAATGCAGGGTTCGAGTGGAGGGGGGCTTCCGTTCAAACGGGTGATGCCGTGGCTGATGATATAAGGTGGAAAAAGATCAGGGCGATTGCCGGTATTGCTTCAGGCGCGATCCTGATGGCGCTCATGTACCTGCCCTTGAGCCATTTGAAAATTACCGGTTATGCGATCTTTATCCTTTCGACGCCGATTTTTGTCTGGCTTACATATCCTATATTCATTTCAGCCTGGAATGCGCTTAAAAATTTCAATCTCAGCATGGATGTGATGTATGGCATGGGTGTCGGTGTTTCATATGTATCGAGCGTACTTGCAACGTTCGGGGTTCTGCCGCATGAGTTCATGTATTACGAAACCGCGATACTCCTGCCTGCGTTTCTGATGATGGGCAGGTACCTGGAAGCCCGGGCAAAAGGGCGGACGTCGGAAGCTATTAGAAAGCTTATGGAACTCAAACCGGAGACCGCCACGGTCATTCGGAACAATCAGCATATGCTTATTCCCTCGGATGAACTGGTGACGGGCGATATCATCCTTGCAAGGCCGGGAGACAGGTTTCCTGTTGACGGGGAGGTTGTCACCGGCGAGTCATGGGTCAATGAATCGATGCTTACAGGCGAACCTTTGCCCCGCTTCAAAAATCCGGGTTCAAAGGTGACGGGCGGTACCGTGAACACAGATGGTGTTCTGGAAGTAAGGGCGACACACGTTGGCAGCGAAACGACCCTTGCCCGGATTATAATGACAGTTCGGGATGCGATGGCCGGAAAACCTCCGGTACAGAACCTGGCCGACAGGGTGGTCAAATGGTTTATCCCCTCAGTTCTGGCAATTGCAGTCATAAGTTTTCTGTCATGGTATTTCATCTTTGGCTCGACTCTTCAATTCGCAGTCAACACACTGATTTCCGTTCTCGTCATCGCATGCCCGTGCGCGCTGGGCCTTGCCATACCGACCGCCGTGACAGTAGGTATAGGACGGGCTGCGGAACTGGGCGTGCTCATCAGGAATGCCGATGCCCTTGAGTACGCAGAAAAAATAGACACCGTTGTTTTTGACAAGACAGGCACACTTACTGAAGGCAAGCCGGTTGTAACTGAAATTATAGAAATATCCATGAGCGAGGCTGAAATACTCTCCTATGCAGCAGGCCTCGAGCAATATTCCACACATCCGATTGCAGCGGCAATCCTTAAAAAGGCGGAAATTGCAAATATAAAACCGCTTCCAGCAGAAGGGGTTTCGGTTATAAGCGGCCGGGGCATTCAGGGAAAAATAAACTCACACGATGTCATGCTGGGCAGTCCTCATCTTTCTGAAAAAGAGATCAGCGAAGCGGCAATTCTCGAATCAGAAGGTAAGACTGCGGCAGTTCTTATAATTGACTCAAAGGCGGCCGGGATTATTGCCGTTAGTGACGCAATTAAAAAAGGTGCAGCTGATGCAGTGACGGCCCTGAAGAGGTTTGGTCTCAAGCCGGTCATGCTCACAGGGGACAACGAAAATGCAGCCAGGAAAGTTGCATCTGAATGCGGCATAGACGAAGTCATTTATGGTGTGCTCCCAGGGGAGAAGGCATCCGTTGTTGATAAACTCAAGGAAAAGGGCAGGGTGGTCGCCTTTGCAGGAGACGGAATAAACGATGCCCCAGCGCTTGCCGGGGCTGACATAGGGATAGCCATGGGCAGCGGGACCGATATCGCAATTGAAGCAGGAGATATTGTACTTTCTTCAGGTAATCCCTCAGATGTGCCGAAGGCCGTTGTTTTAAGCAGAAAGGTCATGAGCCGCATAAGGCAGAATCTTTTCTGGGCTTTTGCCTACAATATCATACTCATACCGGTTGCTGCAGGCCTGTTGAAACCTGTTTCTGGAATCACGCTGAGGCCTGAGTTCGCAGGCCTGGCGATGGCCATGAGTTCAGTGACTGTTGTGACATTGTCCCTTATGCTGAAAAAATTCGTGCCTAAAGTTTAACTATTTTTATCAAGGTGCCGATATGAAACAGGTAAATACCAATAAATCAAAAATCCGAAGGGGGTACATTATGAAGAGGTTTTTCTGCTTCGCCGTGATTTTCTTGGTCGCTTTATCTGTATCAGGATGCTGCGGAAAACTTAAAAAGGCAAATCTTGATCTTACGAATGAAGTGGCGCAGCTGCAGCAGGATAAGGATTCATGCAACAAGGCATTAACCGCTGCTACAAATGACCTGGCTGCAAAGGACAAGGCCCTGGCCGCAAAGGCAAAAGAGATTCAGACAAAGGAAGTTCAGGTTAAGCAGCAGAGTGCGGCATTTGCCCAGATGCAGGAAGCGATGAAGGCTGAACTTGCTTCAAAGGAAGTCACCCTTAAAGAGCTCGAGGGAAAACTCACCCTTACCATGGTTGAGGCGATCCTGTTCGATTCCGGCAAGGCGGATGTAAAGAAGGAAGGGAAACAGGCGCTCAAAAAAGTTGCAGGTGTTCTCAAGGAGGTCAAGGATCAGGATATCATAATCGCCGGTTATACCGATAATGTTAAGATAAGCGCAGCACTGGCAAAGAAATATCCGACCAACTGGGAACTTTCTGCTGCACGGGCAATATCGGTTGTAAAACTGCTTCAGGCCGACGGCGTCAATCCGGAACTGCTATCGGCCGCAGGCTTCAGCGAATACAGGCCTGTTGCTGACAACAAAACCCCGGAGGGACGCGCAGAAAACCGCCGTATGGAAATCATTCTGATGCCAAAGAGATAGTAAATTTTAATAGCGAAAAAAGCTGCAGGCAAATCTGCAGCCATATTACTTACAGGGCAGGCAAGAGCCTGTCCTGTTTTTATTTCAAGTCCTTATTTTTCCCGCTGCAGATTTGCTGTTCGTCAAGAGGACAATTTTCGCACCTGCATGAGCAAGATGGTTTTCTGATGCGCCTGTACAGGGTTGCAGCGAGATAAGCAGCCGCAATACCGACAATCAGGGAGATGATGAGAAGCTCCATATTTTCTTCCTTTCAATACCCGAGGAGACGGCCTGTCTGAAAAACTGCCGCTGAAAGGGTAAAGGCGAAAAGCGTGTTGAAAAGAAACGAAAAGGCGCCCCATTTCCATGAACCCGACTCACGCACGATGCAGACGATTGTCGCAAAGCATGGCGCATAAAAAATTATGAAAATCATCAGGCTCAAAGCAGTAAGCGGAGAGAAGCCTTCTGATGATGCAAGACGCCTGGATAACGGAATTGATTCGCCGGGGTCAACAGAACCGAGAGAATACGCTGTGCCGAGTGTCGAGACGATAACCTCCTTGGCTGCAAAACCGCCTATAAGAGCGATATTTATCCTCCAGTCGAAACCGGCAAGTGCGCTTATGCCTTCAATAGAGGTTCCGATTCTGCCGGCAAACGAATGCCTGAGCGCCGCCTCCGCCCTGGTTGAATCATCTGAGTAGGTCTCGCTCTTATTTAGGGCCGGAAATGTCATGAGCGCCCATAGGACGATCGATATGGCCAGAATTATCGTACCTGCCTTTTTGAGGTATTGCCAGGTCCTTTCCCATGTGTGGATTATGAGCCCCTTCATTGTGGGAAGCCTGTAGGGCGGCAGTTCCATTACAAAAGGAGTCGCCTCTCCGCGCACTACCGTTGAACGCAGAAGCCATGCCACACAAAGGGCTCCCAGCCATGATATGATTGTTATCAGGATCATTACCAGGGCTTTGTTGTGAGAAAAGAATGCTGCAACCAGCACTGCAAACACGGGCAGTTTCGCCCCGCAGTTCATGAACGGAGCAGTCAGCATTGTGGCAAGCCTTTCCCTGGGGCTTTTTATCGTCCTGGTTGCCATTATGCCGGGGACTGCGCATCCGCCTGCAATACCGCCGGACACGATATATGACATGACCGAGCTTCCGTGAAGCCCGAATATCCTGAAAATCCGGTCGAGCATGTACGCAATCCTTGCAAGATAGCCCGAGTCTTCAAGCGCTGCAATTCCCAGGAACATGAACATGATGAGCGGCACAAATGTTATAACACCTCCCACACCGTCGATAATGCCCGAGATGATGAGTGATTTCATCAAACCTTCCGGCAGGTATCTGTCCGCCAGCGCTCCCAGCCAACCGAAAAGGCTGTCGAGCCATTCTACAGGTACTCTGCTTCCCGAGAAAGTGAACTTGTAGAGCAGGAATATCACGGCGATCATAACGACAGGGCCCGCCAGCCTGTGCGTAAATATCCTGTCTATCCTGTCGGTAAGGTAAAGCCTGTCAATGGTATCCCTGTGCTTGATTGCCTGTTTGACTATCGATTTGACATAGCCGAACCTGTAGTCTGAAATGAGCGCTTCAGGGTATGTCTTGATGGTCGCCTCGAGGTGTCTGTTCAATTTTTCCCTGATAGCATCAAGCCTTGACGATAATTCCTTGTCCTGTTTCTCACCCTCTGTGATAATGATTTCATCTTTCTCCAGGTATTTAAGCGCGATCCACCTTGGAGGGTATGTTCCTCCCAGAAAAGAGGAATCCTTGATCAGTATTTCCATTTCGTCGAGGGTTAAATCTATATCCTCTCCATAGCTGATCTTGTGATCTTTGGATTCATGAGAGCCGGCTGCAGCGACTGCTTTTTCTATAAGACTTTCGAGGCCTATGCCCTTGCGGCCTATTGTTTCAACTACAGGCACTGATAAGAGCGAGGACAGTTTATCCGTATCGATCTCGATTCCACGATTTCTTGCCATGTCCATCATGTTGAGCGCCACGACCAGATTGATACCCATTTCCATGAGCTGCACATAGAGATAAAGGTTTCGTTCAAGATTGGATGCATCGACAATATGAACTATCACGTCCGGTTTCTCTTTTGCTATGAAATCCCTGGCCGCCTGTTCTTCAAGAGAATAGGCGGACAGGGAATATGTTCCGGGAAGATCTACTATGTTAATCCTTTCACCGTTATATGAGTAGACGCCTTCCTTCTTTTCTACTGTAACACCGGGATAATTGCCTACATGCTGGTGGGAGCCCGTGAGTTCGTTGAAAATTGTTGTCTTTCCCGAATTGGGGTTTCCCGCAAGTGCTATAACCAGCTGTTTATTCATGCCTGCCGCCCCGGTGGCGATGTCTGTGCCTTTTGTGCATAGAGCAGGAATCATTATCTCTAATGTCATCATTGACATCGACTTCGATAAAATCTGCCTCGCTGTTTCTGAGCGTAATTGTAAAGCATTGAAGTCTTATCGCAACAGGGTCGAAAAGAGGGGCCCGGCCCTGTATCTTAATTTCGGTTCCCGGCACAAGGCCCATATCCCTTATCCTTCTGCCCAGCTCGCCGTCAGCCTTTATAGCGGCTATTGTCCCTGTCTGGTTATCTTTCATCTGCCGCAGTGATATTCTTTTCATTTCAAGCCCTTTTTGTTAAAAGTTAGTCTAAGCAAACAAAATTTAAATCAGCTAATTAAATTAATCAAGGGAAAATTAATTTGACTAACATAAGTTCGGGTGTTACTTTTCAAAGAAAGGACGTTTTGCATGATTGAGAATAATTCCTTATCCGAATCTCTGGAAGATTACCTCGAGGCTATCCTTGAGCTTGAAGATGCCAGCAAGGTTGCGCGCGCAAAGGACATTGCCGATAAGATAGGCGTACAGAGGGGGTCGGTTACCGGAGCCCTGAAAATTCTTGAGGAGAAGGCCCTCATAAACTATCAACCTTACAGTTTCATCACTCTTACTGATAAGGGCAGGGCGATTGCCGCACAGATTTCGAACCGCCATGCAGTGCTCAAGGATTTTCTGTTGAGGGTGCTTCAGTTTGATGAAGAGAGCGCCGAGCAGACTGCATGCCGCATGGAACATGCAGTTGATGAAAAAGCGATGCAGAGATTTGTAAGGTTCATAGGGTTTATAGATTCATGCCCAAGGGCAGGCAAAGATCTGATAGAAAGATTTACAGGAGAATGCTCGGATAATGCACCTGAAAGCAAGAGATGCAGAGACTGTTTACTTGCTCTTGCAGGTATGGCGGGAAAGACCGGCAGAAAATAGCTGTTATTTACTGGCTTCCTCAACAAAGCTTTTTATTCTGTTATTCAAATCTTCAATCATATCTCCGGCTGAATCGGATTGAGTCTGCCCGGCTGAATCTGTTGACATATACGCGTTTCCCGTATCCAGTATCATCCGGTTATTAATGGCTGAACCGTTCGAAAATTTCTGCCAGCGCGGCAGCGAATTGCCTGTGTTGGGGTCGCCGTATCGTGCAAAACTCGACCAGTAGGCCATGACAATATCCGACATGTGTTCGCGTTCGATCTTATTCGAGTTGTTCCATTCGCAGCCGATCAGGCTTTTCCCGGGTGGAAGAAAATTTCCAAAAAGAAAAGGCACATCAAAGGCATGCGCTGATCCGAGAAGGAAATCAAAAGGTCTGGCACCTCCCGTGAATTCAAACCTGTAGGCATAGACATCATTCTGGTATCTGGACAGCAGGGAAGCCGTTTTGTCCACACCATATCCCTGGAACACGATCTGACCGGCAGAGGTGACGGTATTGTAAAGAGGTTTCAGTGCCGCGGGGAAAAAGTCGCTGAATTCGAGATTGGCGCTGTCAGGTTTATGCTGTTTGATGAGTCCGTGAAGTTTGTGTGTTTCAACTCCCAGCATAACAAGGAAGAGCTTCAGTTCTTCGGACATGCAGCCGAGCATTACAGGTACCTTGTGATAGCCACCCTGTTTCAGAGTATTGAAGACGTTCTGTGGAATTACCGTTCCGTCCTCATATATGCCGAATGAAGTCGTACCGCTTTCCTTTGTACTGCCTGACGCAGTCGATACGTCAGGATTGTATATCCTATATGCAGGCACGCTTCTCAGGTATGAGGCAAGCCATTCACCGCCTTTTTCCCTGATCAGGGCGGTTGCCGATTCCTCGTTGACTGCGAGCTTGTCCTGTATCATGAGCCTCGTGATTACCTTGTCAGCCCGCTTGTCGCCGGTTTCGACCTTTGTAGAGACAGGGAAGCCGCTGTGCATGATGGCCTTATGGTAAAGGTTTTCGGTAAGCGGGGAAGCAAGCAGCGAGTGGATATTGAAGGCGCCGGCGGATTGTCCGCATACGGTGACGTTTCCGGGGTCGCCTCCAAACGAAGCCGCATTTTTCTGAATCCATTCAAGGGCCTTGATCAAGTCGAGGGTGCCATAGTTACCGGAACTGTCAAGTGCGTCGCCGTCCCTCAATGAGGGATGTGTAAACCAGCCCATAAGACCAAGACGATAGTTTGCAGTAACGACAACCATGTTGGTCTTTCTGCTGAGGTTGGCACCGTTGTATACGGGCAGGCTGGAGGCTCCAATCACGTTCGCCCCGCCGTGTATGTAGAAAAACACAGGCAGGTTTGTTTCATCAGTAGCCGGGCGCCATACGTTCAGATAGAGGCAGTCCTCACATCCTGTCGGTTTTCCGTAGAGCTTTTCGTCAAGTATGTAAAGGATTGTTCCATACTGTGTGCAGGCACTGCCAAAGCTTGTTGCGTCTCTTACGCCGTCCCATGGATCGGGGTCTCTAGGCGCCTTCCACCTGAGGTCGCCTACGGGTGGCTTTGCGTAGGGGATACCGAGCCATGAAAGCGTACCGTTATCGGTCTGGCCTTTTATAATGCCCGATTGTGTTTCTCTTATTAGCTGCTGCCCGGCTAACGTTTCTTCAGATGTGGTATTTTCATCCTGATTGCCGCCTGAAGATGCGCAGGAAAACAATAAAAGGCTAAAGACAAAAAAGAATGCCGGAAAATGAATCAATCTCAAATTAAACATCAATAAAGTCCTCCAGGAAAATATTTAAAAACAGCATTAAATAATTATGTCTATAAAATAATTATGGCTTTCAATAAGGCAAGGTTTTTTTCGGGAATCACTGATTAAAGGAATGAAGGATTTTTGCCTGATTATTGCTTGTTTTCAGAAAAGATAGGATTTTTCTTTAACCTTAAGGCAGATGCCGCCATTTTCGTTTTCCTCCATCATCAGGGCAAGCTGATAGTATGCGGCCCGGCTGAACTTGACGACAATGCCGTCGGCAAGTCTGGCATAAAGGATGTTGTCGCGGCCGAAAAACAGTGTTCCCGGATCAAGGGGTGCGGTTCTGTGGTTATTGAGCAGCAGTTCCAGCCCGTGTTCACAATCGCCTCGGATTGTCCTTACGATGAAGGGTGCATCCTCAACATCGATATGGCATAGCTCGTTTTCCACGATAATACGGTATCTGCCCTGATCATCAATCTCCAGCGCATCGCAGAATACCTTGAGCACCATCGGATGTATTATTTCGCTGTCTTCATAAAACCAGCGTCCTTCCCTGTCTATGCGAATTCTGGTAGTTGCACTTACGTCTCTCAGTTTGCAGTTCCCGGTCACTTTTCCTCCACTGGCTTTGGGGAAATAACATACAGAAAATACTTGTGCAAGAAATTGAGGATATATATTGTTTACAAATACTTTAAGAAATTGTCTGCAACTTTATATATGGATATTGAATGTAACTGAAAAGTTTCAGGGATAATTTATCAGAAGCTATACCCTGAGCTACATGGTTGTTCTATTGTCTGTTTTTTCTTGATAGACATGTATTTTTCTCTTTCAATGAGCCTGTCCAGTATGGAATTATCTACACTGGCAAATTCAACCGCAAGTCCTGAACCGGTGTTTCTGACAACATGTCCGTGCACTCCGATTATCTGACCGATGTTCTCGGCGTCAATGTCAACAGAAATATTGGTCCCTGGTTTCATGAACTGAGAAGTTTCCATAAATAATCCGCCCATGCTTATATTAATTACTTTTGTACGAAAAATATATGAATCATCTTTGCGGAATAGAGCATTTAACCTGACATCAGTTCTTTCATGGGCCCTTTTATCATTCATAGCATTCTCCTTTTTTTAAAAATATCCATTAATTTTGTTCATGTACGGCAAGCCCCTTTGGTGTAATTGAATATCTGAAATCTGTGGGTCCGTGAGGTGATGATCTTATCAATCAAAGTTGTATGCTAATATTTTAGATAATGAATGTAAAAAAAGCGATTATCGTTCTGTATATATTATTACAAGTTAGCTGAATTATTGAAAAAGCACGCTGAAACCATGTTTTAAGAGCGAAATCATAATGAATAGGGTGGAATTTTCCCGAAAAGTTATGGGAGGGGCATAAAAATCAAATTCGGATTATCGTTTAGTATACCATATTTTAATTGCATACAGGGGTGTAAAAACGTTGCACTGCCTGCTCTTCTTGTGAATTGAAAAATGCTAATACAGGTATGATTCAATAATAACTATTGACAGTGCTGAATAATGTCTGAATATACTCAGCCATTAATTATTACTGTTTTAATTTGAATGCAATCATATGACTTAAGAGAGGGAGGGGCCATCCAGTGATGGCTGAAGAGCAAAAAAATATACTGGCAAATACGATCCTGAAGTTGAACAGCAAACTGATCAATGCCTATGACATTGAGAGCTTGCAGAAACTTATGGAGGCGCCACTTCGTGAGGTTGTTCCCTTTGACCGGTCCTGTTTTCTGGTAAATGGAAACTGTAACTCGTCTGTGGCTCTGATAACCGGTGATTCACTTTCCGCTTCTCAAGGCAAAGTCAAGACAATGATAATTGACGAAGATATAAATGTATCCTGTCATTTAAAAGAAATGAACTCTGAAATCATTCTCAGCCAGAATGAATCAGGTCTTGGACAAGAAGGGAATGAAAATATTCTGGAACTTGTAAAGTTCAAGACTGGTTCCCCCTTTTCAATTAACCTGGCTCTTGCAGAAGTACAGGGTTTATGTGTGTCTATCTATCTGTTCCGGCGTGAAAAACCATTTACTTCGAATGAAGCTGAGATATTAAAACAGTTTGAATTGATTTTGACGAATTGTGCACAAAGCCTTCTCATGGCAAGAATGTCAGTCTCAAAAGGGATGCTTCTGTCAGGATCGAAAGACAGTCATAATTACGTATATTTGTTGCTAGATAAAAATCTTGAAATAGCCATTCTGCCGGAATCGACTCATAAATTTTTTATTGACCATTTTAATGGTCCTTTCATAGGATCGTTGCCCGAACCGCTGAGAAAATGGCTGGATAGCTGCTTGAAGAGGAATGCTTCATGCGAAGATAGAGGCGGCGAGAGAAGTACGGTATTTGTTTCAGATAATGGTAATATCAACTGTACGCTCTATGCGTTTGAGGATTCACTTGGTACTCCAAGATTTCTAACAACCTTTGAGCGTGAGAGGAAAAGAGATGACTTCACATCTCTGGACGGCATCGGGCTCAGCCCCAGAGAGACTCAAATTCTTGCCGGTCTGTTTGCCGGCAAATCAAATATACAGATAGGAAAAGATCTGAATATCAAAGAGATAACCGTAAGAAAGCATTTGGAAAACATCGGAATGAAACTGAATGCTTCAGGCAGGACAGAGGTTCTTGCGAAGGCAATCGAGGCCAGGGATTATGTACCTGATCTTATATATGATCCGTCTTCTACCCGGCATTCGCCATTATTTACCAGGATGCCTTTGTTATTATCCGAGCTGGATTCATGTCCTGAAGTGATAATCGAACTCAATCAAAGGCTCAATGAACTCAGGAATTTTGAAGAGGTTCCGGTAATCCTCAAAAGTGTTCTTGAAAAGCAAATGCCTTTTGATTGGGCCGCTGTCTACTGTATGACATCTGCAAATGAGATTGAAAATATTTATGTAACTCCGGGTCTTCCCTTTGACTGGGTAAAACTCTATCCTGTCATAAGAAATCTTATCAGCTGGATACCTGCTGTAAGAAAAGGGAAGGTAGGGGATATATTTCTTGCACAGGATCTCATCAATCCTGAGAACAGGGAGGACCTTTTCACAAAGACAATTATGGAAGCAGCTACCGGTACATACTTTTCTCTTATTATGCCTGTTGCTGAAACAAGAGAACATAAAGTCTTTCTGGGGCTATATCGAAAAGATAACAAATCTCCCTATTCTGAGGATGATGTTGCAATCATGGAATTGTTGTCTCCGGTCATAATTTCATGGGCGCATTCGGTAATCAGATTTCACGAAAGTGCGCTTAATTATATGGGAAACCATATTGTACTGGAAAAAAAGAATGTCCAAGCTGTGTTGTTTGACGAGTATCTGAAGGGAATCGTATGGACAAAGGGTGCACAGGAACTGATTGAATCACAGATTGGTTCATCATGGAAAAATATTTTGATAACACAGTTAAGAAAACTGTCTAAATATAAAGGACCCGAGTTGAAGGAAAAAACTAATAATAGAAAGGTATGGACTGAATACTTTATCCTGGATGGCTGTAATCTGGAATGTTTCGCTTATATGCTTGACGGGCACATTCTTGTAAAATTCAAACAGCAAATATCCGAACCTTTTTCCATACTTAAGAAATATGATCTAACTGAAATGGAAACACAGATACTGTCATACCTGCATCTTGGGTATACTGACCGTCAAATAGCATCAGCCTTGAATGTCTGCGAGATGACGGTGAAAAAACATATGTCATATATAGGGGAAAGGTTTGGAGTATCCGGAAGGGTTGCTATTCTCCGCCATGCGGAAATGCTCAGACGTTCACCAAGCATGTGATGAACTGCAACTTCCATTTTAGATGATCTATTCTGTCGTTAGAGAAAATCTCTTTTATCAGGGCTGGAACGCTCTTCGCCTTTCGAGTTCGGCAACGATCTCCTGATATTTCTTATGGCTTATCGGATAAAGGGCTATGAAAATCATCCCGAGACCCGTGAAAAGTACGGGCATTATGCAGAAGATCAGGCGTATACCCAGGAGTGTTTCAGATGACTGTTCCGCAAGTTTAGGCACATAATGAACCAGGGTCAGTACCTCTCCCGCCATAAGTCCTGCAAGTGCCCCGCTCAGTTTGGGGCCGAAGCTCTGCATTCCGTAGAAGACGCCCTCGTTGCGCTTGCCTGTCATGAATTCGTTGTATTCGATCGTATCCGGCATCATAGCCCATGGATTGACAAATTCGGTTGAGAGCCCCATGCCCGCCAGTGCGGCCAGCAGATAAAGAAGCAATAGATTTTCCGGCCTGATGAAGAATATGCAGATCATGGCGATCGAGAAAAGGCCTATGCCCATGAAGTATGACCACTTCTTGCCCAGGTGTTTGCTGATGAGAGCCCAGAACGGTATGCAGACAAGGGCCGTGCCGAACATTGTCAGGAATATTGTGCTGAGGAGCTCCTTTTTTTTCATGTAATATTCCATGTAATAGATAAGGGTAGAGCTTATAAGTACAATCGCAAGCTCCACCATGATGTACGCCATCAGTACCATCACGAAAGGTCTGTTCTTGAACGAATTGAGATACAGTCTGAACATGGGCGTATCGTCGTGCTTTACGGCATAATCATTTTTCTCCCTTACACCCCAGAACACGATGAGCGTCAGGATGATGAAAAGAATTCCGTATCCCGCGGCTGTAAGGCTGTATCCGATCCTCTCGTTCGGGAAAAGCTTTATCAGCTCGCTCGTCAGTCCTGCGGCAATGAACATTCCTATGATGGCCCCGGTCATCCTGTAGGCGGTGAGATTGGTGCGTTCGTCATAATCCTGTGTCATGTCGGGCGTGAGCGCGGAATAGGGTATGTTCACAAGAGAAAAACAGACATAAAATATCAGATAGCTGAATGTGGCATGGACGAACAGAAGCCACTGATTGTGAATAGGCAGGTAGGTAAATAAAAGGAAAAAGAAAAGGCCGCAGCCGAACGAACCGAACAGCAGGTAAGGTCGGCGTCTGCCCCAGCGGGTCTTTGTCCGGTCTGAAAAATATCCTATCAGAGGGTCGGAGAATGCATCCACGCAGCGCACCATCATCAATGATATTCCTGCAAGAGAGGCCTTAAGAAAAGTTATGTCTGTAAGAAAATACAGATAGTACAATGCTACCGACTGACATACTATGTTTGCGCCCAGATCTCCCATGGCATATGAAACCTTCGTCTTTACTGGAAGTTTATTGACCGCCTGGATATCGTTCATAATCCTCTCTCCTTAATGGGGGGCTTTCACTTGTGGTATTTTTCGCCCCTTATAATCGTAAATGCCCGGTAGACCTGCTCAAGAAGCATCACACGTATGAGTTGATGGTTGAAGGTCATGTTTGAAAAGCTGAGCAGCAGGCCGGCGTCTTTTTCAAAAGCCTTTTCATGACCTTCTGGTGCGCCGGTGTAAAAGAACAGATGCTTGGTCGAACTGTTAAGGTTGTTACTGATAAATTCTGCGAAGGTCTCTGATGACATCATTTGTCCCGAAGGTGAGAGGACAATGTGGATTCCCTCGCGGGTCTGCTTCCTTATTGATTTCGCCTCGATGATTTCTGCAGGGACATATCTCTGAATTCTCTTCATATAATCATCTACAAGTTCACTGACAGGGCCTTTAAATGTCTTTCCTGCAAAATTAAAGACGATCTTCAATCAGGAAAGCCTTTTGGCGTTGAGCCACATGCCTTCAATGTCGTAATACCTCCTCATATCATCCTGGAAGATGTGAACAATAACATCGAAGTAGTCCATGAGAATCCAGCGGCCTTCATCAGCACCTTCCGTGCTGAACGGTCTGCCGGCGTTCTCCCTCAGATATTCACATATGGCCCTGACCTGCCTGTCGGAAGAACCGGTTGCAATTATTATAAAATCGGTCATTGACGAGAGCTTCCTGACATCGAGCACAACGATATCTCTTGCCTTTGTCTCTTCAAGCTTTTCCTTGATCTGGGACCACAGAGCCCTATTCACATGTACATCCTTTCTTCACGGATATATTTTTCTACAGCCGGGGGGATAAATTCGGCCACAGGCTTTCCGGCCTTTATACGCTCTCTTATGATGCTTGATGATATATCATTTGGTGGAACATCTATGAATATAATATCTTTTCCTGAAGAACTCTGATAGCCTTCAGGTGTTTTCCTGAATGTATTCGCGAATGCACCCATGATTTCTGCAAGCTCGTGTTTCCTGGAACCCGGTCTTGACATCACTATAAAATGGGCCACGCTGAAAAGCCTTCTGGCGTCAAACCAGCTCATTATGTCATTGAATGCGTCCTGACCGAGAATGAAATACGGGACCGTTTTGTAAAGAGATGAGAAATGCTCGATTGTTTTAATCGAATATGATGTGCTTTTGGCATCGACCTCGAATGATGAGACATCCAGACGGGGATTTCCCGAGATTGCAAGCCTTACAGCCTCGAGCCGTTTTTCCGAAGGGGTTGCCTCAGCCAGTTCCTTGTGAGGCGGGATGTGTGACGGGACGAATATTACTTTTTCAAGAAAAGCCGCTTTTCTGACATTTTCCGCGGCCTTCAGATGGCCATAATGGATAGGATTGAAGGTGCCGCCGAAGATGCCTATTCTCATCTACTGTCTTATATGTCCGTCGCCGAAACAGACGAACTTTTCAATGGTAAGCCCTTCGATACCCATAGGGCCATAGGCATGAATCTTTGACGTGCTTATACCGACCTCTGCACCGAGCCCGAACTGCCCCCCGTCCGAAAAACGGGTGCTGGCATTGACCAGCACGGTTGAAGAATCCACTTCCTTTAAAAATCGCATGGCCTTTGTATAATTTTCCGTAATGATGGCCTCGGTATGGTTTGAACCGTATTTCTCTATGTGGTCTATAGCTTCATCGAGTGAATCCACAACCTTGACAGAGAGTATCAGATCCACATATTCCTCATACCAGTCCGCTTCTGTGGCATCTTTTCTGACTGACGGCACGAGGGCCTTTGTTTTCGGACAGCCGCGTATTTCGACACCAGCCTGTTCAAACATTGCGATCATTCCCGGAAGAAATTTTTCTGCAATGTCTTGATTGACAAGAAGGGTCTCCATCGCATTGCATACCCCGGGACGCTGTACCTTGGCGTTGAAACAGACCTTAAAGGCCTTGTCCATATCGGCTTCCTTGTCCACGTATATGTGGCATACGCCCTTGTAATGCTTGAGAACCGGTATCCGCGAGTTTTCGGCAACAGCCCTTATCAGACCTTCACCGCCCCGCGGAATGACCAGGTCGATATATTCTTCAAGCTTGAGCATTTCATTTATCGCCGCCCTGTCTGTGAGAGGGATGAATCCGATTGCATCCGGGTTGATGGATGTACCTTCAAGGGTATCTTTCAGGACCTTGACGATTGCCATGTTTGAGTTGAATGCCTCGGAGCCGCCCCTTAAAACACATGCATTACCTGACTTAAGGCAAAGGCCCGCGGCATCAGCCGTTACATTTGGCCTGCTTTCGTATATCATGGCGACAACACCCAGAGGTATTCTCATCCTTCCTACCATCAGACCGTTAGGTCTTGTGACCATGTTTGTGATCGAACCTATAGGGTCGGGCAGATCGGCGATTTCAGTAAGTGCTGCGGCCATACCTTCGAGCACTTTGTCCGTGAGCGTCAGTCTGTCTATCATTGCCGTGCTGAGCCCGTTTGCATCTGCTTTCCTGACATCAATTGCATTTTTCTCTTTCAACATGGCGGAATTTTTCATGATGGCATCGGCCATCTTCTTAAGAACATCCGCCTTCTCGCTGCTGCCCAGGGTTGCGAGATGTCTTGAGGCCTCTTTAGCCCTTTTTGCAATTCCTATTATATCCTCAACCATTATTGGATTGCCCCTTTCAGTTTAAGATTGTTTCGGTGCACGACCTCTTCGTTGCAGTCTTTTTCAAGGATAGACTGTATGTCGCGGCTGTTGGCCCCCTTGATTATTTCGATCTCATGCGATGTAAAATTTGTGAGGCCTATTGCGATAATATTGCCTGTTTTATCCACTATTTCAACCGGGTCGCCGTTTTTGAAATTTCCTGTAACACCGGTTATGCCGACGGGCAGAAGGCTCTTCCCGTGCTCCTTGAGCATTTTTACCGCACCCTTGTCGATGATTATTCTGCCCTTCGGCCTCGAGATAAAACTGAGCCAGTGTTCCTTGACTTTCATTTTCTTCGTGTTCGGTACTATAAGGGTGCCAGTATCATCACCTTTGAGAATTCTTTCAAGAACATGAGGTTCTGCAGCGCATGCGATAACAGCTGGTACGCCAAGAAGCGAGGCCTGGTGCGCAGCAGTCAGTTTTGACTGCATGCCGCCTCTTCCGAGTTTTCCGGGTTGCGTGCTGGTTGTTTTTATATCCTTGATGTTGATGTCTTTTATTTCTGGAATTCTTTTCGCATCAGGGCATGTGCGGGGGTCATCCGCATAGACGCCGTCGGTATCGGTCAGCATTATCAGGAGATCAGCCTCTACCAGCGGTATGAGCATTGCGGAGAGCATGTCATTATCGGTAAACTGGATTTCTTCGACGCTTACAGTGTCGTTTTCGTTAATAATGGGAATCGCACCAAGTTCGAAGATTGCATGGAATGTATTCCTTATGTTGATATAGCGGTGCCTGTCGTCTATGTCGTCCCTGGTAATCAGAATTTGAGCAGAAATGTGACCGTAGCGGACGAATGCATCATTATAAGCACCGATCAGGCTTCCCTGGCCGATTGCCGCAAGGGCCTGCTTTCTTGACAGCGCACTCGAGGTTTCGAAATCTCTTGCTATTGCCCTTCCTGATGCTACGGCGCCTGACGACACCACTGCGAATTCATGACCGTTGTCTTTCAACATTGAGATCTCGTCGCACAACCTTTCGATCATGCGGTAGTTGAGTCCTGTTGGTGTGCTTATCGAGCTTGAGCCGATCTTGACGATAACTCGCCTTGATTTTTTAATCCTGCTCCTGTTCGTCTCTTTCATTTATGTTGAGTCTCCTGATTATGGCGTCGAGAACCTTGTCCAGCCCCTGTTTGGTGGCTGTTGAAGCCATAAAGCATGCATACCCCTTGTTCTTGATTGCTTCAAGGACTTCTTTCGCCCTTTTTTCAGCCTCGGGCAGGTCGCATTTGTTCAGAACGACAATCTTTCCTTTATCTGCGAGACTTTTTGAATACAGCACGAGTTCATTTTCAAGAGTTTTCAATTCATCGAGCGGCATTCTCCCTGTTTCAGGGGACATGTCCAGAATATAAACAATAATGCGCGTCCTTTCCACATGTCTTAAGAACCGGTGCCCCAGCCCTGTTCCTTTGTGGGCCCCTTCGATTATTCCCGGGATATCTGCGAGAATGAAGTCTCTTTCCTTCCATTTAACGAGTCCCAGGTTGGGGACAAGGGTTGTAAAAGGATAATCCGCTATCTTTGGGCGCGCATTCGATACCTTGGAAATAAATGTAGATTTGCCGGCATTCGGGAAACCGACCAGGCCAACGTCCGCCATAAGCTTGAGAATAAGTTGCAGAGTCTTCTCCTGACCCGGCCATCCGTCTTCACAGCGTCTTGGCGCCTGATTGGTCGATGTCGCAAACCTGGCGTTGCCCCTGCCTCCGTCGCCGCCTCTGGCAACAACTATAGTCTGCCCGTCTTCGGTAAGATCGGCAATGATGGTATCTTCGGCAATATCCTTGATTATGGTTCCGACAGGCACTTTGATAATGCAGTTGTTGCCGGCCCTGCCGGACATGTTCTTTCCTAGGCCGTGCCCGCCGCGCTGGGCTTTGTAATGAGGGTGATAGCGCTGGTCAAGAAGGGTATGAACGCTTTTATCGGCAATGATGATTACATCGCCGCCCCTGCCGCCGTCTCCGCCGTTGGGGCCTCCCTTTGGGATGAACTTTTCTCTTCGGAAGGAACAGCAGCCGTTGCCGCCGTCCCCTGATTTTACAAAGATATTGGACTCATCGATAAAGTCCATTTATCTGGAATTAAGCAGCGGCAATGACCTGGACTACTTTTTTCTTTGAGGCTAGTGTATGGAACTTCACAACACCTTCGGTAAGAGCAAAAAGAGTGTAATCTCTTCCGCATCCGACATTGGGGCCCGGATGGATTTTTGTGCCGTGCTGGCGGACTATTATGCTGCCAGCCTTGCAGGGCTGTCCGTCAAAAACCTTGACGCCAAGCCTTTTGCCTGCCGTATCTCTGCCGTTTCTAGAGGTTCCTCCGGATTTCTTGTGTGCCATGACTTATGCCCCCTTTGTAATCCCGGTAATGCTGACCTCGGTGAGGTCCTGTCTGTGTCCCTGCTTCTTATGATAACCTTTGCGACGTTTCATTTTGAAGATAACCACTTTCGGTCCTCTCATCTGTCTTATGACCGTTGCCTTTACCGATGCGCCTTCGATTACAGGTTTGCCGAGGATGAATTCTTCACCGCCGATGAAAAGCACTTCGTCGAATGTTATCTCATCGCCCTTGAGCCCTGCGAGTTTTTCGACCTTGAGTTTATCGCCTTCCTCAACCTTGTACTGTTTTCCGCCTGTTCTTATTACTGCGTACATACTTCACCCCGTGTGTTCTTTTAAAAGGTTTTTGAGCTATTAGTTAAAGAAGCTTCACTTGTCAAGGGATATTGTGACGGCTTGCATCACAATATTACCGTTTAACCAGCTGCGGGAAACGGCCCCTTTTGTACCGTGCTAACCGGTCACCTTCTCTGATACGACGCTGAAAGCGGGAAGTAAAGGATGCAGTCCTGTATCACCATAATTGTCGAGTTCATATGCAGGACCGAGGTCAAGCGAACCCGTATGGAATGTAACGCCCGCCGGTGCGGCTGAATTATCAGTGAAATTGAAGGTGTCTTTGACGTCTACATTGACTGTAATATTGTATTTACCGCCCGAGATTGTGAAGGGTTCAATCACGGCGTTGAGTCCGCCAGCTGTTGTACCGCTTTCAATGATAATCGGGTTTGAGCTGTCGTTATAATTATCGGAATTGCCCCAGAACCCTGGATCATTAAAGAGGTCTGTAATACTCTCCGGTCCTGTTCCGCCTGAAGGATGTGTATTTTCAGTTACGGAAATGAAGAAATTGCTGTGGCTTTCGTCAATCTCACGTCTGAGCCAGAACCATTCATCCTCATGACCTTGAATGTTAAGATTCGCTACGAAATCACGCTTCCAGTATTTGTCGTGTGCGTTGAAATACAGACGGAAATTGCAGTCCAATTCATCCGTAATTTCTTCTGGATTGAAAAATTCAGGATCGATTCCAAATAAATTTGCAAGGTCTGATTCCATACATATCGAAGGCAGATGGAAATAAACGGGAAACTGCATTTCGATATAAAGGAACTGTATTTTATAGCCTGTATAGGTCCCTTCCGGGAGAGTTGCATTATTGAGAAGCTGTTCGGTGAGAGTTCCTGATGAAAAATCTACAATCAGAGGATTTTCTTCAGTATAAACCGAACTGTCCTTATCAGGGTTCATAAGATTTATCCCTGTATTGTCATCTTTGATCAGCCAGAAGTTTACAAGGGCTATCTTATATACCAAAGGAGATATGCCGGACGTTGAAAAGCCCCCGTCTTCCGCTAGGCTACCGGAAATTGCCTCTTCTGATAAAGACTGGAGGTTTGATATTGTCATTATGAGATTTACTGTTCCCGGGCCGCCCTGTGTTCCGCCCCCGCCTGTGTCGATAATGCCGCCGCCACCTCCACCGCCTCCACATCCTGTTATCAGGATTATTGCACAGGCAAAGACGGCAGCAACCGTGAATGATTTAATGCAGCTATGGCGAATCGATGTTTTTGCCGGTTTTGTCATGATATCCCCCCTGTTCCCTGTATATCAGTTTTATCGGCATTCTCTTGAAATACAAAAGTATCCGGCTGGACGGACATTCGGGTTAGGTGCATATCTTATGTAAAATTGGTGAGCTTGCTTTAATCAAACAGTTATTTATTCTTAATCTTATGCTTTTGAGAGATTCGGGGATGAAACATCCTCTTGTATGTATTTTTGCCGGAACTGCTTTTGGAATATGTGTTCTTATGCAGGATGTCCAGGCCGCATCTTTTTTGTTTTTGATTCTTTTCCTGCTTTTTTCAATGAAAAGACTGCCGCATATCCTGGCCGGAATTCTGATAGGGGCCCTGGCCTTTTTGTTTTCTGCAAACCCTTCCTGTTACGAGGGAGAACACATAATTTCAGGCAGAATAATTTCATCAGGATTTGAATACGGTACGCTCAGGATCGAATTAAAAAACGTTCGCATCGACGGAAAAGAAGTACGGGGCAGGGCAAGAATTGGAGTTTATGAAAATGCTGATCTGCCTTCAAGCGACTACATCTGTGCTCCGGCCAGGTTGTCATTACCGTCAGGCCCGGACAATTTCGGCCAGATTGACACAAGACATTCCCTTCTGGCCGAAGGCATTACCATAACCGGTTATGTCAATGATTTCAAAAATATCCGGTTTTCTGGCAAAAAGATTTCAAATTTTAAATTTGCAGAAATGCTGGATGCTGTCGGAAGCAATGAGGCAGCGGTACTTAAAGCAATACTGACCGGTGACAGGTCAGGTCTTACGCCTGAGGTTAATGATCTTTTCGCATCTCTGGGGCTATCTCATCTGATTGCAATTTCAGGACTCAATTTCGGACTGGTGATACTTTTCGGCTACCTGGTCTCGTTCAACATTGTAAGGGTTATCCCTCCTCTGGCTCAAAGAATCGATACTCCTCTGGTCTCCAAAGCATTCGGGCTTCTCTGTGCAATTTTCTATGGCATGATTGTCGAGCCTTCATTCCCGACCATAAGGGCCCTTGTCATGGCATGCATCGTAGTCGGGGCTTTCATGGCCGCACGACGGATAAATCTTATCGATGCGCTCGCTTTTTCAGGGATACTGATACTTGCGTTATGGCCTCACAGCCTTTATACAGCAGGCTTTCTGCTTTCTTTTGCCGCTGTTCTCGGAATAGTCGGCGTCACGCAGAGGCTTGCCAAAAAGGGTCCGGTTATACAGATAATCGCCCTGCCGTTCATTGCTGCCGTCTTCACGATTCCCCTGTCAGTGTACTATTTCGGTTTTGTTTCTCCTCTGAGCGTGATCTTTAATCTTATTTTTGTTCCGTTGTTCAGCTTTATAATCATGCCGCTGTCCCTGATAGGAATGCTGGCATCATATGTGTGGACGGCTGGAGCTGGTTTCCTCTTCCGTCTGAGCATGGACGCTGTTTCCCTGATACTGATCGCAGGAGAAAGATTCGGTAGCCTTGTTCCTGTGCCGAAGCCTGATGTCCGGTACCTTTATCTCTTGTACACATTCCTTTTTATCGCGCTTTATGCAAAGCGTTCTCTGTTGAAAATCATCATTATGATTCCCGCCTGCATTACGCTCATAATAATTCCGTTTTACCTGCAGCATCAGAAAATGAACCAGCCTCTGACTTTTGACTTCATAAGCGTCGGGCATGGCGACTGCATACTCATTACAAAAGGCAGTCATTCGGTACTGATCGATGCAGGCGGATCATTTACCGGTTTTGATACAGGCAGATTCATTGTAGGTCCTAGACTTTTATCAAGAGGCATAACAAAACTTGATCTTGTCGTTGCCACGCATTCACATCCCGATCATATCGGCGGTCTGCCATTTATTCTTAAAAGATTCAAAACCGGACAGGTATGGATCAACCTTGAAGACGATCCGGATTTCACAGACGTTTTTCAGATTACAAATTTGAAACGGATACCTGTAAAGACAGTTAAGGCAGGTGACAGCCTGGTATTCTCTAATGGCATGAAAATAGAGGTATTTTATCCGATAATCCCTCTGGAAAATTCCGGACGGAAACTGGACCTTAACTTGCATTCCATTATTCTGACGGCGGGAGACGACCGTCTGAGCGGAATATTCATGGCCGACTCGGATATGTTTGGAGAGGTAAACATGGCGCATATGGAAAAGACAATCAAGGCTGATATCCTGAAAGTGGCCCATCACGGATCTAAAAGGTCGTGCCTTGAGATGTTCCTCGATGCTGTCAAACCTCAAGCGGCTGTTATCACATGCGGACGCAAGAACCGTTTCGGTCTGCCCTCGGAAGATGCCCTGTCTCGTCTGAGATCAGCTAACATAAGCATCTACAGGACCGATCTTCAGGGTGAAATCATAATATCAAAAAAATCCGGTGACATAATGATTAAGTCATTCAGGAATCGTGCCGAAAAGAATCCAATAAGGCTTAGAAACATTCTGCTCGGGGGGGCAGTTGACAGATGATTTCATTGATAAAAAAACGCAGAAATATTTGCATCAAGGCGTTTGCCTTCAATGATGAAGGTCCTGGCACCAATCCATATAAATCCGGGCTTACCCTTGTCGAACTCATGATTGTCATGATTCTTTCAATCGTGCTCGTCGGCTCCGCATTCATGGCATATCTCGCGCAGAACAAAACAAGTAAAGAGCAGCATGAGGTTGCATCGCTTCAGCAGAACATAAGGGCTGTCATGGACATGATAGACCGTGATGTCAGAAACTCAGGATGCACGGACCCCAGGTTCGCTTCGGTGTCTGCTTTCCAGGCGGAAAATTCTGGAATCAACTCACTGGGGCTGCGCATGGATATGAACCTTGACGGGGCGACAACGTCGGATGGCGAAAACGTCATATACCGCCTTAACGGTACAACCCTGGAAAGGACGAATCAAGGGGTAACAACTGCATTGCTGGAAAATGTAACCGATTTCGGGATTGTTTATTACGGAATGAATAATGTTCAAATAGTACCTTCAGGCACGCTCACGCAGTCTCAGGCAGGTAATGTCCTATCCGTACAGGTAACGCTTGGGACACAGAGCGAGAAAGTGGATACTGATACGGGAGAGAAGACAAAAAGACTGATAAGCCGGCGTATGCAAAGCCGCAATCAGGAAATAATACTAAAAGGAATGTGAATAACAGCACTTCCGGGAGGAATAACATGAAGGTGCATGGCGATCTGATTTCCGGAGAGAACAGGGAAAAGGGATTTACACTTGTTGAACTTTTAATTGCCCTTGTCATTTTTTCGGTCGGGATAGCCGGTGCAGCCAGGATGCATGTGGCGGCGATAAACGGAAATATGTACAGCATGCAGCTCACAAATGCAGTTAATGTCGCAGAGACTCAGGCTGAAAGGCTTCAGGATATTGATTTTACAACGGATCAGGTGACAGACGGCCTTCAGGGGTCAGACCTGCTTGAAACGACAAGCGGAAAAAATCAGTATACAGGCCAGGCTCAGACATTTCAGAATGTCAGCTATACGCCTTCATGGACAGTAAGCCGTGTGGAGAACAATCCGAGGCTGCTCCTGGTAAGGATGACAGTGACATGGAACGAGAAGGAAACGCCAAGGACGTACAGCATGGATTTCTATACCGGGATCAATTAAAAAGGTGATCTGCTGATGAAAGAAAAAATCAGACCTCTTGAGAATGAAGACGGCATGGTGCTTGTCATGGTGCTTCTTGTCCTTATGGTCACTGTTGTCGTGGGGATTCTTCTGGCAAGAACCAGTTTCATAGAAACGAGGATTGCCGGAAACGAGGCCCAGTATAAAAAAACCCTCTATAAGATCGAAAGTGCGGCTGAGTGGGCG
The DNA here is from genome assembly GCA_036567785.1 of Desulfomonilia bacterium. Classification (NCBI taxonomy): domain Bacteria; kingdom Pseudomonadati; phylum Thermodesulfobacteriota; class Desulfomonilia; species Desulfomonilia bacterium. Next base: position 27,805 of record DATCTV010000062.1, read on the forward strand.
ATGCTGAAAAATTCCGCTGCATTTGCAGATCTGGGCACGACAATCAACGGTGTATATACTTATGACGCATCCAGTCTGCCGTCTGAGATCAACGATGTTACGATCTCTGTGAGACTCACTGCGATAAGCAAACCGCCGCTTTCATCAGGTACTGATCCGGCCAGGTTCAAGGCAAGGTATTACAGAATAAGCGCTAGCAAAAATGGACAATCGGTGCTCATCGGTGCTTACAAGGCTTTTCCTAAGACATGAAATATAAAAAACACATAAAGAAGGTGATGCTCTGATGAAAAGGATATGGGCCATAGCATTGGCGATCATGGCAATCATGATGAGTCCTTTTGCAGGATTTGCCGAGGATACCGACATGTATGGCGGCGATTCCACGTCATTGGCGCCGAATGTCCTTATCATATTCGATAATTCAGGGAGTATGGACGATTCTATTCTTGTTGGGGAGAACTACAATCCGTCCACAATATACACGTGCGCATCATGCACGTATGACAGGACCGACGTTTATTATCAGTACAGCTCGGGATGGTACTATTTTGCAGATATTGGTTCCAACGGTATTGTAGATTCGTCTGAGATAAGCTGCAGCAGTGCCAGGGACAACCTGAATACAGACGGGGAATGGGGCGGCAACATCAAATGGAGCAATCCTCATGGATGCGGGGGTTCTTCGTATTACCTGCTGAGGACCGGTAATTATCTTAACTATATGAAGGCAGTGGCACCCGTCTACAGAAAGAAGATAGACATCGCGAAGGAAAAGATCATCAGCGTTATCAAGAACACGCCTCTCAATATACGCTGGGGTCTGATGGTGTTCAATTACGATGAAGGCGGATATGTGGTATCCGCAGTCAAGGACAGGGGGCTGAACCGCTATTACAATTATCCGACATATCTTAGCATTCCGGAAGAGGACAGATCAGGTTTTACCGAAGCTGAATGGATCGCGACACAATCACTGTTCAAAACGGATCTGATAGACAAGATAAACGCACAGACCGCCTCGACATGGACGCCCCTTGCAGAAACCCTTGCCGAAGCCGGAAGGTATTTTGCCGGTGCCGCCCCTTATTATGGTAAAATTACCGCTGCGGATTCCGCGGCTTTTACATCGAGCACAAAGACACAATACTATTCCCCGATAGATTACCGTTGCCGCTCGAACAATGTCATAATCATTACAGACGGAATGCCGACCCAGGACAAAGGGGCGCTGCTTACCACCAGCACCTATTTAAACGGCAAAGCCATAGGTGACTATGACAAGGATGGCTGCGACCCGAACGGCTGTGTCTCCGGTACATATACGGATAATGGAAGCGATTACCTGGACGATGTGGCGGGATTCCTATACAAGGAAGACCTCATTCTTAGGTCGTCGGGCAGGACTGATGCTGCCGGCGTCTCATACGGAACCTACGGCACAAGCCCTGATATGGCTACTTCCAACTGGCAGCATGTAAACACCTATGCCATAGGGTTCAACGTCGATACGGAGATATTGAGGGATGCCTGTGACAACGGCCAGGGCAAGGAGAGAGACTCCGGCAACGGCATGTATTTTACCACCAATGAGGACATAGGCCTCGATTCTGCATTGAGGATAATTCTCAGCGATATAGTTGCTAAGAACTCATGCTATACGGCGCCTGTCGTACCGATAAGCAGGGCGAACAAGACCTACGCGGGTAATTCACTTTACATCGGCATTTTCTCGCCGGTCGAGGCTATACCGGGGTTCTGGAGGGGCAATCTGAAAAAGTTCGGCTTCAAGAACACGAGCGGGGAAACGAATGAGAGAGAGGTACTTCTTGACAGGTATGCGAATCCCGTTGTTATTGACGGCGACGGCCTTATTTCAAACTCCGTACTTACTGCGTGGTATCTGGAGAATCCACCTTCCGACGGCCTGCAGGTAAACTACGGCGGTGTTGGAAAGGTATTATATAATGGAAATTCTGGCCATGCCCGGACATTCAAGACCAGAAAGGCGGGCGGCGGTCTCATAGAATTCAGCAAGACAAACATATCTCCTGAAGATCTCAACTTCGCTTCAGGGGATACGGCAAAAAGAAACGATCTCGTCGACTGGGTAAGGGCCGAAGGCATTTATGCGACAAATTCCGGGAACTCCAGGAGCAGGACATGGCTCCTTGGCGATGTCCTGCATTCGAGGCCTGCTATCCTTTTCGATGATGCACACAATTCGAATGTTTTGTTCGTAGGTTCTAACGACGGATTCCTGCATTGTTTCGTAGACAATGAAGGGAATGACGGCAGCTCTATAAATCTGCAGAACGACACGATCTACGAGGCCTGGTCATTCACGCCATGGGAACTTGTTTCAAAGCTTAAGAATATTCCACCTGAAAACACCCTGCTGGAAGTTGCCGGCGACGGAATCCACGATATATATGTCGACGGTTCACCCCTGGTCTACTCGACAAACAACAAGAAATTCGTCGCCTTCGGGCTCAGAAGGGGAGGAAAATCATACTATTCGCTCAATGTGACCGATTACACAAACCCTGCATGGGGCTGGGAGGTTCCGGACTCGATCCTGGGGACGGAGACGCTTGGCGAATCCTGGTCGACGCCTTTATTTGCGACCATAAAGAAGGCCGACGGCTCTACCCAGAATGTCATATTGCTGGCCGGAGGGTATGATACGAATGAGGACCTGAGCAATCCTGGCTCGGGTTATGTAAGCGGATGCACGAACTGTGACAAAACCGGTAAGGCGATATTCGGTGTGGATGCGGAAAACGGCACTCTGGTGAATTCTGTCACATTTACCTACAGCAGCTATAATAAGCTTAACACAAGCATAATTGACCTGATTGCATATGACGACAATGACGACGGATATGATGATGTAATATATGCCGTGGCCCTGGGTGGAGATGTCTTTGCATTCAATGATCTGGACGGCGACGGCACATGGAATGCAAGATGGCTGTTCCATGCAGCGCAGGACGGTTCAACCTCAAAGAAAAGGAAGCTGTTCTATTCGCCGGGGATAGCCCAGGAATCCTGGGGCGACTGGGTGTATGTCGGTTCGGGAGACCGCGAAGACCCTCTGGATGATTCCGGCAGCAATATAGTTTCTAACAGGCTCTATGCGGTTAAAAACAAGTGGAAGATCGCACCCTGGAACACAACCTGGGTTGACGGAATTACAGACGATACATTGACCGATTCCGATACGGCGGATTTTGTCGACGTAACATCCGATATCCTCCAGAGCACGACTGCAACAGACTCGGAAAAGGCGGCCGTCCTGTCTGATCTCGAGGCAAAAACCGGCTGGTATATCACGCTGGAGAATTCGGGAGAAAAGGTCGTGTCGCCTATTATCGTATATGACAGGGTTGCATATTTCACCACATATCAACCAACATCAGGAGCCAGTTCAGATCCGTGTACCTCCTCGGCGACAGGAGTTGGAAGGGTGTATGCCGTCAACTACAAAAACGGTAATGCGGTCTACGATTCAAACAATGATGGTTCCCAGACCAAATCAGACAGGGTGGTCGTGACGGGAAAGGGTATGGCCGCCGAACCTAAGATAGTTATCACGCCTGATCAGACATATGTGGTCGTATCGATGGAAGGGATCATAAATGTAATCAAAGTGGCCGGAAACCGCGAAGTGCACCGGTATTACTGGCAGCAGCAGTAAGGGGGTGTTGACTGATGAAAAACAAGAAGATATTTGCCGCCCTTATCATTTTAGGTGCCTTTTCGCTTCCTTCCATATGTATGGCAGGGGCTCTCGCAAATGTGCTGAGGGATTGGTCACCTTCGGGCATCTACGGGAATGTGGCTTATGTGAACAGGAATATGATAATGGTTAAGGAACATAACGTAATGCTAATCGATGATGTAATAGGTCGCACCAGGTACAAGACATCTGTAATGGATATCAACGGCAACGAACTGAGCGCCACCAGTATAAAAGCCGGCGTATTCGTGGTCGTAAAAGGTTCAGGGGCTTATGATCCTGAATCCAAAAACAACGTTATCGTTGCAAAGGAAATCTATATTCTGCCGAGAGAGATGAACGAAAACGAAATAAGCAGATATCCGATACTTACAGAAATTGCCTCCCCCTGGTAGTTCGGTTGGATTATTTCTTACAAGAAAGGCGTTTCGGGTTTGACCGGAACGCTTTTTTTTAATTATATGATGTCTTATCTCTTTGTTGACGGGAGGGATGGTGTTTTATCTCAAAAAGATATTTGCTGTCGTTCTTGATCCGGTGTTCTTATCTGTTGTTGTTTTTTCTGCAGGTGTCATCATGCTTTACGCAGGCAAAAAAATGCAGCGGGCAGGCAAACTGTTCATGGTTTCAGGCCTTGTTATCCTTATGGTCTCTTCATGCGGGATAACATCGGATTGCCTTCTGTACAGTCTGGAAAAGGCCTGTCCGGTTTTCAAACCTGACAGGGAAAACACCGAGGGTGTAAAATGGATCGTAATCCTGGGTGGAGGCAAGATTGGCTGTGATGGCGTTTCGATGTCGGGCAGACTCAACCAGGACTCGATTCAAAGAATGGCCGAGGGTATATTTTTATCAAGGGCGGTTCCAAAAGCAAAGATCATAGTATCGGGAGGAATACCCGTAAACGGAATAACCAATGCAAGGGCTTATGAAATGACGGCAATCGGGCTCGGGGTGGAAAGATCAAGAATAGTACTGGAAGAAAGGCCAAGGGACACCTTTGAAGAAGCTGTCATGATCAGGAGGAAGGTTGGGAAAGACAGATTCATACTGGTTACGTCTGCATATCATATGAAGCGAGCTGCCGGCATATTCAGAAAGCAGGGAATGAAACCCATTCCTGCTCCGGCGGGCCATCTTGTTGAAAGCTGCAGTATTTTCAAGCCGGAAAACATGCTCTTCACGTCAAGAGGAATCAATAACACAACAAGGGCTGTACATGAGTATGCAGGACTGCTGTATTCGAAGATAACGGGACAGATATAAGCTCTTGTACCTGTTCGTATTTTTCTATATTTGTGAATCAAGGAGGAACAAATGTCAAATAATCCACTACATAAAATAATGTCTCCTGAATCCATCGCCATTACAGGGGCAAGCAATAATCTCTCGAAAATGGGAACGATCCAATGTCTGAATCTGTTGAACAGCGGTTTTTCCGGAGAGGTGATGCCTATACATCCCAAAGAGAAAATTGTCCTTGGACGCAGGGCATACCAGAAGATAAGCGAACTCCCGTATGTTCCTGAACTTGCAATACTCGTGGTGCCGACTAATCTTGTAGCGGAAATGCTGGAAGAGTTCGGTAAAAAAGGGGTGAAGCAAGCCGTCATCATCTCGGCAGGCTTCAGGGAAACAGGATCTATGGGCAGGCAGCTCGAAGAAAGGATAAAGGCGATAGCGGCCAGGTATTCGATGCGTTTTCTGGGGCCCAACTGTCTTGGGATAATAAATACATGGCTTCCTCTTAATATTACTGTCGTGCCTTCCGGCAACAGAAGAGGCAGTTTCAGCCTTGCATCCCAGAGCGGCACCTATGTCGCTCAGACTTTACCGTATTTAAGGAAAAGGGGTATTGCCATAAACAAGTCGATAAGCGTCGGGAACGAGGCCAATATCGACCTTGTCGACTGCCTTGAATATCTGGGTGAAGACAAGACGACAAAGGCCATAGGCATGTATATCGAGGGAATCAGAAGGCCGGAAGCCTTTATCGAAACAGCCCGCAGGGTTGCGAGGAAAAAGCCTATAGTTGCACAGTATGTAGGTGGAACCGAAGCGGGTGCCAGGTCAGGGTCGAGCCATACAGGGGCTATGGCCGGGCCCGACTATATCTACGATGCAATTTTCGAGCAGTCTGGAATCATAAGGGTGGATACGATCGAAGAAGTCTTTAAAACGGGATGGGCACTGGCTGCACAGCCCGGGTTGAAGGGAAGGAGGATAGCTATACTTACAAACTCGGGAGGTCCGGGAACCTCCATTGCAAACACCTGCAACAGCAACAAACTCGATGTGCCTGTGTTTTCAAAGGAACTTCAGCATGAAGTCGCGAAATTCATTCCCGGCCATGCAAGTCCCAGGAACCCGGTTGACTTGACATTCCATATTGATATGAGAGCGCTTACAAAGGATATACCGGAAGCGCTTTTTTCCTCGGATGAAATTGACGCGCTCATACTGCACGGCATTATGGATACAGGCTTCATGAAGGAAATTTATCCAATTTTAAAGCCGATGGTAGATATTTCAATGGATGATTTTGTAAAATCTTCAGAAATCGATCTGAGTGAGCTTGTTTCAATGCCGTTCAGGCACGGAAAGCCTCTTCTGATCTCGTCGTTTTTTGATCAGGACGACCATGCGATAAGTGTATTCAACCAGCACAGAATCCCGGTGTTCGACTCGCCTGAAAAGGCTGCAAAAGCCATGGGAGCCCTTGCAAAGTACTGGCTTGAGATAAGAAACAGGGCTCTTCCCAGATACACAGAAAAACAGATACCGGACGGTGCGAAAAAGATTATGGCATCAAAGGATGCCTTTGATGAACATACGTCAAAGCTTCTGCTCAATGCCTATGGAATACCGGTGAGCAGGGAGGGGGTTGCGAAGGATATTGATGAGGCGCTTATCCTGGCTGAGAGCATCGGTTATCCTGTTGCGCTTAAGGCATGTTCGGCTGACATTCAGCACAAGACGGAAAGGGGGCTTGTATATCTTGGTATTAATGACAAGGCTTCACTCAAGGAAGCTTTCATGTCGATAAACAAAAAGGAAAAGGGTGTTCCGGTACTTGTAGCCGAGATGCTGAAAGGCGGTCGGGAATTCATGGCAGGCATCATAAAGCATCCGGGATTTCCCCCCTGCGTTGTTTTCGGTCTTGGCGGCATATATACGGAGGCGTTAAGGGATATCTCCGTAAGGCTCGCCCCTTTGAGCCGTGATTGTGCAATATCCATGATTGAGGGTATTTCCGCGGCGGCACTGCTGGGTGAATACAGGGGCGCCAAAGAGGCGGATAAGAATAAAATCGCGGATATACTTGTCAATCTCGGCAGGATTGCAGCAGATTTCCCGGACATAAAAGAGCTTGATATCAATCCTTTGATAATCGATGACAAAGGCATTCCGAAAGCCGCGGATGCGCTTATAATAAAAGAATAGGAGGACATATGTGCGAATTCACGATTGAAGAACTTATTGAAAGATATCCTGAAAAAAACAGGCTTCCATGTGCAGTTGCCCATATGATAGCTGTTCTTGCCGAGAGATCTTCTTCAGAGGTAGGAAAGGTCGCGGATGACATGAATGTCGAACTGACATACTGCCAGCTGGGCCTTTTCGGTTACGGAAGAAAAAGAAAATCATATTACAAGAACCTTGGAAGGCCTGTGGAAATCGAGAAAAAAATTCTTGATGAGATAAAAGCGGAAAGCTCTGATGGGGTGATAAAATGTCCTCAATTATGGCGGATTGCCGATGCCTCTGGAATAAACAGGGCGGAAGCGGGAAATGCGGCGGATGCGCTGGGATTGAAGATTCTGGGATGCCAGCTTGGGGTTTTCTGAATTATCATCAAAGCTTCACAAACCTGCCATGAAATGCTAATGTTTTATTTGTTATCACTGCTCTTTCAGCGGGTCAGTAAAGGAGGATGTGATGCCATTAACAATAACATGGTTAGGCCATGCAAGCGTGTCTGTTTCGAATGCGAATCTTAATATATACATAGATCCCTGGAGATTAAGCACAGGTCTTCCGTCTGCGGACATGGTTCTTGTTACCCACGAACATCATGATCATTACAGTGAACAAGATATCAAAATGATTTCGAGACCGGATACCAGGGTTGTCGCCCCTATGAAAACGCCGCTTATAACCGATGTCGTGAAACCGGGAGAGAAGGTTTTGATTGACGGCATTGAAATTTCAGCTGTCCCTGCTTACAACATTGGCAAAGGTTTTCATCCAAGAAGCAATGACTGGGCAGGATTCATAGTGAATATCGACGGCAGAAAAATATACCATTCGGGTGACAGCGACAGAATACCTGAAATGAAAGGCATCAAGGCCGATATAGCGATCATGTCTTCCGGGGGCACGTACACGATGACGGCGGCGGAAGCGGCATCAGCCGTTCTTGATGTAGGGGCAAAAATTGCCATACCAATACACTGGGGTGATATCGTTGGTTCTCTGGATGATGCACTTGAGTTCAAAAGACTTGCAGGATGCGATGTCCGTCTGCTCAAGAAAAATGAATCTTTGAGCCTAGATTAGTAAATGGACGATACAATTATCAGCCTGAGCAGGGTCTTTGATTATGCCCCGTTCGGCGTATGCGCCTTTGATTCCGATGGAAGGATCGTATTTGCAAATTCAAAGTTCAATTCGGATGTATCAAAAGCCGGTGAAGACCTTGTAGGTACGATTATTTTTGACAGGCTGCCCAGACTCAGGCTTGATTACGAACTTTTTCGTAAAGTCAGAGATCTTATTGATAAAAAAATACCTTTCACGACAGTAATCGAAACATTCAGTTCCCCGTTGTTCAGCGAAACGGGCTTATTCCATATTACCGGATATTCGATCGAGCCTTATCATATAATGACGAATCAGCTTGCGGGGAGCGACCTGGGGCAGGACAAAAGGTTCAGAAATCTTATACTGGATGCTCCGGATGTCATTCTGCTGCTCAACAAAGGTATAATCAGTTTCTGCAACAAGGCATTCACCGATGTGCTGGGTATTCCCATGGCTGAAGCAATAGGAAAAGATTTTTCAGTGTTTTTGAATCTTGGCGAGGGGAATACTCTGTCTGAGATTAATCACAACAAAGCGCCTGCTTTTTCTGTGCAGTTCTCAATTGATACTCCCTCAGGCAGAAAAACACTGGACGGACGATTCCATTCTGTTGACGATAGCCAGGGTTTGTCTCTGGCAGTTCTGAGGGACGTGACTGAGAAGGTTGCGCTTGAGCAGAGGATTATAAGACAGAATGAAGATTTGTCGGCAATCAACTCGATATCCGAGACCCTGAGTTCATCCATAAACATGCATGATGTGATCAGCAGGGTTCTTGAAAAAGTGCTGGAAATCATGAACATCGAAACAGGCCTGATTTTTCTTCTCGATGAAAGGACAAACACCCTGAGATGCGTTCACTCCTATGGGCTTCCGGACTATATCGTAGAGTCTCTTAAAGAATTAAAATTCGGCGAAGGCATTGCGGGTAGGGTCGCGGCAACCGGGGAACCGATTATCATCAGCAACGCTTCGGAGGATATAAGAATAACATCAGTTGCATTCAGGCGATACGGGATTAAAACGTTTGCCTCTATTCCGATAAGATCGAGAACCAGACTTCTGGGGGTGATGAATATCGGCGCATACGGCAAACGCGATATCACGGCTGATGACAGGCAGCTTCTCCTGAGTGTGGGTTTGCATATGGGTGCGGTGCTTGAGAATATTATCCTCTTCAACGAGGTTGAAAAAGCGACGGAAGACCTGAAAAACGCCATGATGACTATCGAACACAGGAATGAGGACCTGAAAAGGATTGTTTACACGGTTTCCCATGATCTCAAGAATCCGATAATCGCCATAAACGGATTTGCCGCCAGACTTATGAAAACCATGTCCGATAAGTTAAGTGAGAAAGAAAGGATATATCTTAATGCGATAAAAGAAAGCGGCCAGCACATGGAATGTTTTGTAAATGACCTGCTGAACTATTCAGTTGCCGAGAATTACAGACTTGAAGAAGAACGGCTTGATGTCGGAGACGTTATCGAGCGCATAATTATCGAGCTTGAACCACAGATTGAAGCAAAATCAGGGAAAGTGGTAATTGATAATGACATGCCTGTAATAACAACCGACCGGGCAAGACTCATACAGGTATTTTCAAACCTTATTTCAAACGCGATCAAATATTCCCATCCGGACCGTCAGCCTTTGATAAATATCGGATACAGGCCTAAAGCCGAGATGCATATATTTTATGTCAAGGATAACGGCATAGGCATACCGTCGGAGTACCTGGAAAATGTGTTCGACATGTTCTTCAGGACTTATGAAGATCTGGCAACAGGAACAGGACTCGGACTGTCAATTGTCAAGAAGGCGGTGAACGATATGAAAGGTGATATATGGATTGAATCGGAGAAAAATAAGGGGTCTGTATTTTATTTTTCCCTTCCTGAAAAAAACATCCCATCAAGCTGAATTTATTATTAATTTATGAATTTATTATAAGCCGGGGCAGGTTGACAAAAAGGGGTGTTTATGAGATATGCCGCTTAGTGATTCCAAACAAATATACATTCACTTCATTAAGGAAAAAAAAGCGCAGAAGATACCTGACGTATCTCTTTTTAATGATTGTCACTCTGTTTATTTTTACTATCGTATTTGCCGGGAAAAAAGAGGAGGCGGATGTTGCAGTCAAAGATATTGAACATAAGCTTCTGGGAAAAGATATCTTCAAGCACATAACCGAAACAGATATAAAAAAATATGACCTGACAATTGACTGGGATCTTCAGAGCTATGTTTCCGAGACAGCAAAAAAATATAAAATCGGTTTCGGTGCAGTCGTGGTAATGGATGCGGATGACGGCGATATTATTTCGATGTGGGGCAAGGACAGGTCCGGTGAAGACTGCAGCATACCTTTGAACTCATACCTTGCTGCAAGCATATTCAAGATAGTGACCGCGTCCGCTGCAATTGAACAGGGCATGACACCCGAGAGTACCGTATCATACAGCGGGAATCCGTGGACTATCTACAAAGGGCAGCTTAAGGACAGTACCGACAAGTGGACCCAGTACATTACATTCGCCCATGCGTTTGCGCAGTCGAACAACGTGGTATTTGCAAAGCTGGGCATGTCTCTGGGAGAAGAGCCATTGTTCCTCAATGCCATGAGGTACGGCTTCTGGAAACCTCCCATGAGGGAATGCTGGTCCGCACCCAGTACGGTTATGATTCCCGAAACCGAGTATGATCTGGGCGAGCTGGCATGCGGGCTCAACCATACAACCCGGATGTCTCCAGTCCACGCGGCGCAGATAGTGACCCCCGCACTCAATAAGGGCCTCATGGTCTCACCGAGAATAGTCAGGTCGATGCCTGTTGAAAAAGCGCCTGCAATTGATGAGCAGATTGCCGATGATATCTATTCCATGATGGGTGGTACGATCAAATCCGGGACATTTTCCAGAAGGTTCAGAATGTGCACTACCGATAGAATCCTGAAAGAGGTTACAATAGGCGCAAAGAGCGGGAGCATAGACAGCAAAAACCCTGATGGCAGGCTTACATGGTTTGTAGGTTATGCCGATCATCCGACTAAAGGCAAGATTACAATAGTAAGCCTTCTTTTAAGAGATCCGTATTACTGGATAAAGGCCGATGAATTCGCCAGAATGATAATCAGACAATATTATGACCGTCCGTCTCAGATCGCATCAGCGCCTGCGGTCCGGTCGGTGAATTAACCGGGTCTTTCTGCCGTATGATTTACCTTGCAATGCTTGACACCCCATGATTCACATGTTAGCAGATTTTACGGTTCGGGACGTGGCGCAGTCCGGTAGCGCACCTGAATGGGGTTCAGGGGGTCGAAGGTTCAAATCCTTTCGTCCCGACCAGAATATTCTCTTAACAACTGATCCGGGGTTGTAACTTGTGATCCGATATCAATCATTCTGATTTCCTGGCTTTTCCCGCTTTCATGATTCAGAACGTGTATCCGATCGAGAAATGGAAGCACCCGGGGGATTCATCTTCTCTAGGGTGTATCTTGAGCCCGTATAACAGACTTATAGGGCCGATAGGTGTGATATAGCTCAATCCAAACCCCACGGAAGAGCGGAAACTGTCAGTGCCTGCCTCTGTAACGGGTTTCTGAATTGAACCCGTATCATAGAAGAGGGTGGCCTCCAGGCTGTTTATTAATTCTATGCGTGCCTCAAGGCTGGCATTGACGGAAAGCCGGCCGCCAACCGCATTATCCTGGGAATCATAGCGGAGCATATTTTCGGCATAGCCGCGTACAGAGAAGGTCCCGCCTAGATAAAACAGCTGGTCGACCGGGATCGAGCTTGAAGTGTCATAGGGATCGATAAAGCCTACACCTCCCATTCCGGCGAAGGTTAGCCGCGGCAATGGCCGCCAGTATCCACGCAGCAGGAATTTGTATTTCAGGAAATTATCAAGCGAGTTTTCCAGACCTCTCGAAACATCAATGTACAGAGAAGAATAGATACCCTTTGAAGGCCTGACAAATGAGTCCCGCGTATCATAAGCCAAACCGGGTGTTGTTACCAGGATACCGCGTGGAAGGTAGGTATCATCGGTTACGATGGAGGAGTCCTGAGGAAACTGCTCGCGGCGTTCGTACCTTAAACCCAGGCTTGCCGTAAGATGCTCAGGCGTGAATTTGCGCTGGAAATTAATCGAGCCTGTAAGGTCCTTGATTCCGAAGGTCTGGTTGAAATCCTCCTTGCGTTCGTATGATATTGAATAGGTAGTCGAGATATTGGTCCCGAATAAATTGCGCTGATTGAGTGCGACCTCGCCTTTGTACCCGACCTGACTTATTTCACCGCTGGCCCAGCTGTCATAGTTCATTCCGAACAGATTTCTGTCTCCTGCACGGGCATTGCCGTAGAATCCGTTGTCGCTCCTGTATCCCACACCGCCCTGGATATAATACGGCGGTGTTTCCTCCACATCGACAAGAAGGGGTATATTCTCTTCTTTATCCTTAAGCCCCGGGGTCTTGAACTGGACGGACTTGAAAATTCCCATATCACGGATGTTCTTCTGACCTTCCAGAATTGCGGCAAGTGAGAAATCATCGCCGGTCCTGATCTTGATCTCGCGGTCAAGCACCTTTCTCCGAGTTTTCAGATTGCCCTTATAATAAATGTTCCCGATACGCACAAGCGGTCCTTCGTTGACTGAAAAGCTTACATCGACCTCTGATTTGTCCGGTGTGAACCCGGCACTGCTTTTTACTGTTACATATGGATGTCCAGAAGCGGAAATCAGGTTGGCAAGCGAGACCTCGTCCTTTTTTACCAGCGCATTGCTGAATGGCTGCCCGGCCTTAAGCCTCAGGGATTCAAGGGCTTTTTCCCGGGACATGGCTGTGAGTCCCGTAAACGTAAGCGACTTTACTATTGATTTAACGCCTTCATCAATCTTCATGGTGATTTCCACTGCGGTTCTATCCTTATTCCAGACGATGTCGGGGGTTATTTTCACATCCTGATAACCTGATTGCAGGTAGCGGTTCTTAATAGCTGAAATATCCATTTCCAGCTGGTCAGGTATGTAGTCGTCCTCCCTCGAAAGTGATCCGGTTCCTGTCTTCATGGTCTTCTTAAGGGACTCCTCATCAAAGGCTGAATTTCCGGTGAACTTCATGGACTTGACCGAAGTATGCGGGCCTTCAGTTATGGTAAGTTCAATCCGACGTGTTGTCAGGTTATTGGCTGTTATTTTTTCATCCTTAATTTTTACTTCAGTGAAAGAGTAGCCTGCCATACGGTAGCGCTGCTTGATGTTTTCGATGCTTTTGCGCAGACCACGATCCCTTCGGTTGCCTTCCTTGAAAATGACAAGGTCCTTCTTTAGGGTTGATGACCAGAAACGGTGGTTGCCTGAGAAAGAGACTTCGTAGCGAGGGCCTTCCTTGATGCTCAGACCTACTGAAACAAGCGCCTTCCCGGGGTCTTTGCTGACGGTGGAACGGATCTCGCATTCAGGGTATCGTCTTTTCCAGTATAGCTTTGTGAGGTTTTTGACATCCCGGTCGAATTCAGGTTCCTTGAAGCGCCTCGATTCGAGAATCAGGAAGGATGTCCGCCAGATATTCATGTGCATTCTGATCTCTGAGGCGGACATGCCCCGGTTGCCGTCGATTGTGAATTGATCAAGGACATAATAGTCTCCGGGCTGTATCTGCACATTGACAAGTGAGGTTCCTGCTGAGCTGTCCCGGACTTCCTCTATTTTCACTCTCGGCTCGATATAGCCCTCAAGGGAGTATAAATCGCCAAGACGGGCCTCATGCGCAGTAAGAGCTCCTGGCAGCAGCGTGTCTCCGGGGTAGATGCTCATGGCCTTCAGGACCTCACTCTTGAACAGCGGATACTCTCCGCTGACCTTGATGTCACTGATCACACGGGCAGGCTTCAGGACAAAAATGACCTCGATGCCTTCATCAAGCGTCTTGATCGATGGCAGTATTTCTTCGAAGCTACCGCTAAGGGTGAGGGACTCGATAGATTCATCATATTTACCGGCTGTGAATCGTTCATTCTGATGAAGGGCGATGAGATCACGCGCCATCTGTTCAATTGCAGGGGTGCACCAGGGGCATCCCGTGATGATAACTTCCACACGTTTCATGACAGACCCTTCAAAGGAAGCTGGTTTGAAGGCATTCTCGGTGGAAACAGACGTGTTCTCACCTGAAGCGCCGGCGGCGGAGAAGAGAATCGCCAGCATGGCAAGTCCTATCAGCCTTAAAAAAAAGAATTTATCTGAATTCATGTTTGAACTGGATTTCAGCCCCGTAATTGCCGCTTGTACCGGGGTAGCCGTTTACCATAAGGTTGTCGAACAGCTTGTAGGAGACTATCCCCCATTGGGATGTCACATTGTTCCTGGTTTCCATTTCATAGGAGATGCTGAACCGGTTCGATATATCCTTGCCGACTGTGAACTTCATATCGTTGCCGGTTTTCGATCCGGTCGGGCTCGAGTATTCAAGTTTGAGGATGTCAATATTAGCTGCTTTCTTGATCTCCGAACCGTAGGTGCTTGTCAGGAGTTCGGCAGCCATGAGGGAAGGCGATGCCTTTGCCGTTGAATTCTTCTGGGTGAGTTCACTGAAGGTTTTCCCCGTGACGAGCAGAGAAATTATATCCGACTGGACTTCCACAGGTTGAGAGCTCAGATTCAGTTTCAGATTTTCGAGAGGGCCTTCGAGCGAGAGGTAAATGGTCCAGTCCCTGACTTTGGTCTGGCTTATAATATCCAGGTTTGCTTCGGTCCTGTTGGGATTCAGGAAATCGATGACGCCGTGAGTGACGGTGAAGGTGTTGTTCTGGAAAATAACTGTCCCGTTTATGACGCTTATCCTGCCGTTTATCACCGGGTCGCCCACGGTGCCTGTAATCTCCAGGTCCGGGTTGAGTTCGATCGCGGCAGCGTTGTTGTCAATTTTCACTTCGCCGCGGCGCTTTAACGTGACATCAAGGGCCATGTCTTTAATGAAAGGGGGAAGAGGCTCTTTATGTCTTATATCAGGCTTGCGTTTCGGGAAGATTCCTTCGACCACGCCGGTAAGGAGATTGAGGTTAACATCCCTGTAATAAGTACCGTCAACAATAACCGCGTCCGCTTTGAACCGTGGTTTATTGGATATGGTTTTCAGTGAGGCGTTTCCGTCAAGAGAAAGGTCCATGATATCGGGAAAAACTATTGGGACTGCATTTGCCTTTGCACGTACATCGATCATTGTGAGACGCTTGTAATCTTGAAGTGCTGTCGTACCGTCTATGGTGAAACTTCCTGTATCCAGATCGCCGGTCAGCCCTGAGAGAAAAACTGTACCGTCATCCATGCGGATAGTCCCGTTAAGTGCGTGAATACGCTGACCGTTAAAAGGGATCTGCCAGGCGCAGTTCTCGAGAGTGAAAAGGGCTTTGATCCCGGTGCCGGTATTTCCGGACCGTATCTGAGATGAGAATCGCACGGTGCCTCCGGCCTCATCGATATCTTCTAAGAATGCCCCGATGACTTCAACAGGAACCGATCCATCGGCATCGAATACAAGGCCGTTCCTTATGGTGCCGCTTCCGCTAAGGTTGAGACTGCCTCTTTCCGCAAGTATGAGGTGAGTGACCGGCAGAACAAGAGTGCCGTCAGTGTATGAGCCTGCAATGGTGTCGGCCTTTATAAGGGGTTTGTTCCCCTGGAATATTGAAAGGCCTGAGATGTCCGCATCTACGGCAATATCCTGAATACTCCCGATTCTGCCGGCAGCCTTGAAGGTTCCGGAAGCTTCCCCTTTCAGTGATGGTTTGTCTGCAAAGGCAAAAAGAGGTGCCAGATCGGTGCGGTTGAAGGTAACCTTCGCGGTATAATTCCGCGAACGGGTATCCAGGCTGCCTCTAAAGTCCAGGCCGAGGGCTCCGGCAGCATTCAGGATATGATCATTAAGATCGAAATTCAGGCTGCCGTCAGGCAGGACCATGTCCATATATTTCATTTCAGACAGAGATAATTTACCTGATACGCCCGGGTTTTTCAGTGTACCGTTTCCTGATATGTCTATTCCGACCTTACCTGTCAGTTCAGGGCGGTCTTCGAGATAGCCAATGGATGCAAGGGATATTCCCTTAGAAGAGACTTCAAAGGCGTACTCTCCTCCGAGCGACAGCCATCCGCCACCACGGATAACCTGATCGGGAGCTATGACCGCAATAACGGGTTCGACAAGAATGCGATCGTTTTCAAACCTTGCATCGAGATTTATCTTCTCAACCTTCTGGTTTCCGTAACTCAAATTTTTTCCCACCAGTGCCCCGCTTCCGTCAAGATGATTGAGCGTTCCGCTCAATTTCCCGCTCAGTTCGATATTTCCTGATGCCTCGTTGAGGAAGTCCTCAAGAAAAACCCTGCCTTCTGTAATCTTCATGTCAATATCCGGGTCTGTTATCATGGATAAGGAGTTGTCCTTGAGAACCCGGACTGCGCCGGAAGCGTTTATCAAAGAGCTTCCCTTTGAAATGCCTATGCTTTCCACATCAAGCAGGCCTTTACTTAGACTGGCATCCAGTATGATATTGCCAAAGGGCATACCGGCATAATTGAAGTCATGACCATTAATAAGGATATTGCCCGAGATTTGCGACCTGCTGCCTGAAGCTGTGACATGACCGTTAACGGCCCCGGACAGCTTTGATTGGAATGAGAAATCAAGCGGATTCACCCTGTTGAGATCGGCTGCTAGATTGAAAGGCAGCGTGCGGTTCAGGTGAGGAAATTCGGAGAAAATTCCTAGCGTGCCATAACCAGTAATCCTTGAAGCATGATTTAGTATCGTTCCTTTATGTATTGTCAGCGATCCGGATGGTTCAAGTGATGCGTCGAGAAGAACTTCATCCAGTGAAATATCCTTCCAGGAGCAGGAATCGCAATTCAGTGAGAGTCTTGCTGAAGGACGGTCAAGCGTGCCTGTTAGAGCGGCTTTACCACGCAGGGTCCCTCTTGCATCGATTGAGAACAATGCCATGAGCCGTTCGATTCCGGGGGACTCAAGGTCGAGTGTCCCTTCAATAACACGAGAGCGGGTGTTAACGGTTCCCTGTGCTGTAAGCATGGACCCTTCCGCTGAGACGGTCACCGGGGTAAGCAGAATCGTTTTATCTCGGTATTTTCCGTATCCTGAAAAATTAAGGTCAGTTTTTTTAAGTTTGCCGGTGTGAAAACCAGCTACACATGTCTTGCCGGATATGTCCGCTGAGATGGCTTCAGGCTTAATCCCATGGCCCTTGATCTTGAGATCTGCCCCCAGAGTGCCGCGCACGGCGCTGGAAATATCCGAGAGGCGGATATCCTGTGATGTAACTGCCAGGTCATAGGTGATTGCATCCCAGTTTCTGACTGCTCCAAAATATGAGCGGGGAAAGACAGGGCTGAGGTCGATGTCGCCACTTATCAGAACCAGACCTGGTGCAAAATCGAACTTGGCAGAGGTACAGTTCAGCCTTCTGTCGGCCAATGTTCCGGAGAATGAAATCTTCCCTGTCCCCGGCCAACCGGAATTTACTGGAATATCAGCGGATAAGGCGGGTATTTTCCCGATGTAACTGATATCACCGGCGACGGTAGGGTTATCGTACTTTCCGGCTGCCTTGAGTGAAGCGGAAAGCCTGCCGTCAAACGATGCAGGCAGTCCGAGCCCTTTATTTAAATCAGCCATGTCTGCATCGATATTAAGAAAAGCATTGATGCTAGGCTGACCGGAAAGATCCGATACCATCCCTGACGCGTTCACGATGGATGAGTTTTTCTCTATCGATATCCTTATATCATTGATTCGATCGTTAATAATGGAACCGGAAAAGGAGCCGGCGTCGAAGAATGCCTCACGGCCGGACAGATTGAACAAGGTCCGGGCAGAAGGTATGTCAATATTAAGAAGCACATCCCCGGCAAAGGCTGCTGACAGGTTCAATCTGGCCTCCTGCATGCGCACAATCTCACTTTTATCCTTGAGGTGAAAGGCCAGGATACCGTCTGAAGCATACAGGTTATTGATAAATACCCGGAGGTTGCTCTTCGGTGAGTTTTTGTCCTTGAAGGCATTGACTATATTGAGCTGACCGTCTGTCCCGATTGCCAGAGTTATCTCCGGGCGCTCGAGACGTATGACCCTGAATACAAGACTGCTTTTTAAAAGCTCCGGGAGATTTAATGAAATTGTGGCCCGCTCTGCTTTGAGAATTGTCTTGCCCTCAGGGTCGGAAAGAACGGCGTCTCGTATGTCTGCAGTCTGTTTGAAAAGTGATATCGATATAATCCGGCCGCTGATTTTCCCAGGGATGAGACCATTGATGACAACCATCAAATGCTGTGCCCCGGGTTCGGTGGCAAGGTACAGGTGCATGCCGACAGGTATCGTGAAAAGCAGAACAATAAAAATGCTGAGGCCTATGGCAGCCCGCTTGATATATCTGCGCATCAGCCGCTTGGCTCCTCTTGCATGTTTGTATGATGCCTAAAAAACATGCCCATTAACTAACACAAAACAGAGGTTGACCCATACAGAAAAGCTGATTTCAAAGCCCACCCGTCAACCGATGTGAAATTACTGAGTGAAGGAAAGTCTTACGGCTTTTTCTTTTTAGGTCTTTCTCTGTTTGTCCGCTGATCGGGTTTTGCCATGCTTATCATGGGCTTGCCTTTTTTCTGCCTGAACCTGCTTTGAATGATATCGGCTTCGTTGTGAGGCACGTTTACGAAAGAGAAGTTGTCGAACATCTGAATGTCCTGGAAAAGCTTATCCCTTATGCCTGTTTTGTCGGATATCATTCTGACAAGTTTCTGCGGATTAAGCCCGTGCAAACGGCCCTGGGCCACAAACAGCCGGACGTTTTTTCTGCCGGCCTGTACGGCGGGTTTGAATTCCGTGATCTCCTTATACCTGTCAGGGTCAAGGACATCGGAAAAGGCGTATTTCAGGCATGACGCAAGGATTTTGACGGGATCGTGATCTTTCATGAGGTCTTCTGCAAATCTGATATAATTGGCAGAAATTCCTTTGCCGGACATTTCATTTTCAATAACCTGTCTGATTCCGGATGCCCTTACTGCGATAACCTCGTCAACAGTGGGAATATGCCCTTTTTTTATACTGCCGCCGCCCGCATGGCGGATTATTTCAAGAGCCCTGCGTTCCCTGGGCTCGATAAAGGTTATGGCGATGCCCTCTTTTCCGGCCCTGCCGGTACGGCCGATTCTATGGACGTATGAGTCGGCGTCCTGCGGGATGTGGTAGTTTATGACATGGGTCAGATCCCTTACATCGATGCCCCGCGCAGCCACATCGGTCGCCACCAGTATTGTGATTTCCCTGTTTCTGAAGCGGTGCATGATCTTTTCGCGCATGTTCTGGTCGATGTCGCCATGAATGCCGGCCGTCCTGTAGCCTCTGGCTTCAAGGCCATCGGCAAGTCCCGAGGTTTCGATCCTCGTACGGCAGAAAACAAGGCCGTAGAAGTCGGGGTTTACATCGATTATGCGGCAGAGGAGTTCCAGCTTGTCGTCTTCCCTGACATCATAATAAATCTGTTTTGTGAGCGAGGGTGTTTTTACTGTTTCACCGATTGCGATGGACCTCGGGTTCGACATGAATTTTTTTGCGATAGATACCACCGGTTTCGGCATTGTCGCCGAGAAAAGAAGTGTACGTCTTTCTGCCGGGCATTGAGATATGATGGATTCTATGTCTTCAATAAACCCCATATCCAGCATCTCATCGGCCTCATCGAGTATGAGGTATTCGATGCTGTCAAGCTTCAGTGATCCTCTTCTCAGGTGATCGAGTATCCGTCCGGGAGTGCCGACAACGATATCGGCTCCATCTTTCAGTCCATTGAGCTGCGGTACGAATGACTGTCCTCCGTATACGGCAAGGGTTTTGGCCTTTCTGCCCCTGCACAGGGATTTCATTTCTCCTGCGACCTGTATGGCGAGTTCCCTTGTAGGGGCCATGACGAGGACTTTTGTCCGACCGTCAAACGAGTCAATTGATTCGATTACCGGTATGCCGAATGCTGCCGTCTTGCCTGTCCCTGTCTGGGCCTGAACGGTAAGGTCATAATTTTCAGAAAGAAGAACAGGTATGATTTCAGACTGAACAGGCGTCGGTTCAGTAAAGTTTTTACGTTTAAGGGCCGCCAGCATTGTTTCAGACAGACCCATGTTAATGAACTTTTCCAAGTGATTACCCCTTTGTCGAACAGTGTTTTTTATGTCTCGATGGCACGAAAAGGTCTTTTAAATGGTACCTTTAATAATGTCGTCAAGAATTACCTGGGGCGCTTATATCCTATTTCGTAAAAATTACCAGATAAATAATAAAGCATATAAAATGTGGCTGTTTAATATAAAATAAACCTGTTATAAAATATTTAAAATTTTTAAGCAGCTAAGCTGTTGATTCTAAGGAGCGGAAATGAGGGAAATTGGCGCAATCGCCGGATACCTTGTCTTCTGGTTTTTCAGCAAAATGGTGCTCGGCATTCAGAGCGGGGCTGTAACGCTTATTTTATCCCTTTTGTTTGCATTTTCAGTGTATGCATTGATCGCTTATGCCGAACACGAGGATAAAGATAAAACAGAATGAGAATAAAACTTTATCTCTTCGACATTTAAAACGAGCATAATGGATAAGAAACATTCTCTTTTATATAAGCGCTACACCATATGGCTGTCTGCAATGATTGTGATTCTGCTGATCACACTTCTTGCCTATGCAGTTTACCGCTCAAGGGAAAAATCGATAATAAACCTTTTCAGCTCGCAGCAGGAAGTCATATCAGACCATGTCGCATCGATGATCGAGGGGACGCTGGAAAGGTGTGAAATAAACCTCGGCTACCTGACCGGGTCGCTTGCCGGTTCGGAAAGATACAATGAGCAAATGGGCGAAGCCATCAGGAAGTTCTACATCAAGGAACAGAATGTTGTCCTGGCCGTCATGAATATCGATGATAATGATGTCATCAGGTATGCATATCCCGATGATAAGGCGAAGAATCTTGCAGGCAGAAAAATTGCCGATCCCGGAATAATGCATGCACTGAAGATGTATGAAAACGGCAGATATGCAGGAGGTCTTAATAGATTTTTTGATTCGAAAAAAGCCGGAGATGAATGGCTCGACAGGACTATCTGCATAGGCCTGCCTGTTCATGGCAGAGATGGAAAATATGACGGCGCCGTCCTTGCACTGATAAGCCCCCGGCTTCTCATGACCCGCGCGATATTTAACAGGGAATCTCCGATCAACGGGGAACTCTGGCTTGTCGATGATCAGGACAGGATAGCCTACCGGCCATACGGGGTTATTGATAACAGGAAGTTTCATGACCTGTTACCTGACAGCAAAAAGAGTTTTGACATATCACACGGTGTCAGGAAATATTTCATAGAAAACATAAGTTCCTCTCCGGGTAAATCTTCAGCCTGCATAATATCCTATGCCCCTGTCCATATAGGCACATCCATCTGGTTTGCGGTAATGGTCGCACCGTATCATGCCGTTCAGAATCTTATCTCAAGCACATCGAAGAATATTATCCTGGGTGCTTTCGGTCTCATAGTTGTTGTAATTGTAACCGCCATATCCATAGCGCAGTCAGATGTTAAGAGGCTGCGCCTTAAAGAGGAACTTAAAAGGCTACAGGAAAGAGAGGAATGGCAGAGCAAGTTATTAAGGGAGAAGATGACCATAGATGGAATCATTGAGGGCTCCCCTGTGCCCACTTTCGTGATTGACAAGGACCACAAGGTTATCCTCTGGAACCGCGCCTGTACAGACCTTACCGGCTACAGTTCAAAGGTGATGGTCGGTACAAGCAATTTCTTTCGCCCGTTTTATGATACCAAGCGGCCTCTCATGGCGGATTTTATCATTGATCAGAATATAGAGGATTTCAGCCTTTATTATGGAGATATAAAGGTAAAGAAGTCCGAGTTTATTCAGGGTGCGTACGAATCAGTAAAATATTTCAGCAACCTTAACGGCAAAGGCCGTCACCTTCATTTCATGGCTGCCCCGATCTATAATGAAAAGGGAGAAATTACCTCGGCAATAGAAACATTCCTGGATGTCACAAAAGAGGTGGAGCTTACGAAAAGCCTTCAGGAGTATGCCGAGTCGCTGCAGAATGAACTTGGTGAAAACATCAGGCTCAACAAGGAGACGGAGTACCTTTACAATTATCTGGGAAATATTGTCGAATCGCTTCCGGATAAGATATTCGACCTCAGCAAGGACGGGATAATAAATTACGTCAGCAAACAAACGATAATGGGCAGAGATGTCGAGACCGAAATCAAAGGCAAGCACTTTACCGAGTTTGTTGAGCCGCAGCACAGGGAATACATGATCTCCAAGTGGGAGAATGCCCAGAAAGGGATTTTTACTCCATATGAACTTGAGGTCGTAACCAGGAAAGGGGAGAAGAGAAATCTTCTCATAACGCCAAGGCCGGTCAAGGGAACCGACAGATATATCCTCGTGCAGAGGGATATAACCGAATACAAGGAGCTGGAAAAGAAATTTTATGAAAGCCAGAAACTTGCCGCGATCGGACAGCTGTCGGCAGGCATTGCACATGAAATCAGAAATCCCCTTTCTTCAATAAAGATGAGCCTGCAGATACTTGAAAAAAGGCTTCAACCTTCAGGGAACGATCTTCAGAGGTTTAAAATAGCACAGAGAGAGGTTGAGCATCTTGAAAAGCTGGTTAGTGACGTTCTCATATATGCAAAGCCTCTTGTCCCGAATAAGGAACCTTCCGATTTGAACACTATTGTTGAAAATGCACTGGCAATGGTTGAGAAATCCCTCAAGGACAAGGAAATTGAAGTGAGAAAAGATTTTGCAGAAAATCTTAAGGAGATAAATGTCGATGCATCGATGATAACCCAGTGCCTGATAAATGTATTCCAGAATGCCGTAGAGGCAATGGAAGACAAGGGCATAATGGTTATTACACTCAAAGAAGAAAACGGAAATATGGTAATTGAGGTTAAGGACAACGGATGCGGAATTGATGAGAATGATATGCCGCATCTTTTCAATCCTTTCTTTACGCTGAAAAATTACGGTACGGGCCTGGGGCTCTCACAGGTAAAAAAGATAATCGACCAGCATGAGGGCGAAATAAAGATAATAAGTATCAAAGGGGAGGGTACAAGATTTATAATTAAGCTTCCTGAAAACGATAATACATAATGGCGGAATACATATATATTTTGTTAGGATGTCAAATATGGCGAAGATACTTGTAATAGACGACGACAGGTCAATACGTGAGACACTCGACATGTATCTCAGTGAAGAGGGCTATGACGTAGTTACAGCGCCTACCGGAACCGACGGACTTGCGAAATATGTCGAAACATCTCCGGATGTTGTCATACTTGATATCAGGCTTCCCGATGTGGATGGCTTCAGGATACTTGAAGACCTCAAGGAAGAGGACGAAAATCTCAAGGTCATAATGATAACGGCCTTCCATGACATGGAGTCAACAATAAGCGCAATGAAAAAGGGGGCATTTGATTATATCCACAAGCCTGTTGATGTTAATGAACTGGATATTTCAATCAGGAAGGCGCTGCATGCGCTTGACATGGAAAGAAAGCTCAAGGGATTCGTGGAATCAACCCGTGAATACAAGGTGGGTGACATTATCGGACTGGGCCCCCGGATGAGAGAGATATTCAAGACAATAGGCGTTGTTTCTCAAAGTAAGACGCCGGTGCTCATAGAAGGCGAAAGCGGTACGGGGAAAGAGCTTATTGCGAAGGTCATCCACAACAATACGAATCCCAATGAGCCATTCATAGCAATAAACTGTTCTGCGATTGTCGAGACGCTTCTCGAGTCCGAACTGTTCGGGCATGAGAAAGGCTCATTTACCGGTGCGATAAACAGAAAGCCCGGCAAATTCGAACTTGCAAGGAACGGCACTGTTTTCCTGGATGAAATCAGCGAAATGTCCTGGAACCTTCAGGCCAAGCTCTTAAGGGTGCTTCAGGAAAGGGAGTTTGAAAGGGTTGGCGGCAAGGATACAATAGGCGTAAATGCAAGAATCATTGCTGCAACAAACAAAGACCTGCGTTTAATGATAAAGGACAGGATGTTCAGGGATGATCTGTATTACAGGCTGAATATCGTGAGCATCAAGATTCCCCCCTTAAGGGAAAGGATAGAGGATCTGGAACCTCTTGTTTCATATCTGCTGGCAAAGATAAGCAACGAGCTTCATAAACGTATTGTAAAGGTGTCGGACGAGATGATGGAAATATTCAGGGGATACAGCTGGCCCGGAAATATAAGGGAGCTTGAAAACCTGCTGGTAAGGGCGGCTGTTGTTGCCAAGGGACAGGTGCTGATAAAATCGGATTTTCCGAACCTGAACGATGAAGAAGGTGTCGAGACGGCCTCTGAACAAGACCGGGAATGCGCCAGGGACGCATCAGGCAGATACTTGACCCTTGATGAAATTGAGGAACGTCATATCAGAAGGATAATAAACGAAACCAAGAAAAACAAAGGCGAGATATGTGATATGCTTGGGATATCCCGCCCGACCTTTGAGCGCAAGCTTGAAAAGTATGGCATCACGTACGAACGGGAATGACTGGAAATATTATTCCGGTTAAAATCAGTATTAAACGTTTCATTTAATGTTCTGAACATTTATTTAAAGAAACAAAGACTTCTGAATCCCCCAAGAAAATCAAATTTTCATTATTAGTTAATTATTACCTAAAGATATCAACTAGTTATAATAATATTTATCAAGTGACGAAAGTTGGCACGTTTCTTCCTATGGAAATTGGTAATTAAACAAAAAAATCGGGAGGGTTAAGACAATGAAAAAAACAATCCAGACCTTGATCGTATCGTTCTTCGTAGTTCTTATTACCGCATCTTTTGCATTTGCAGCGAATGCCGTAACAGGCGGCGATAACTTTCCGTATTTTAACCTTGGATGTCTTGTCATGGGCGGGCTGACGATAGTATCACTCAAACACAGATATCCCAGGATGTATCTGAGCGAGGCGATCGGATCATTCGCGCTGTATGCCGTACTGGTTGCACTGTTTACGGCTCCGGTCATCGAATCTGTAAAGATCATCGTAAGCTGAGAAGCAACCCTTAAAGCATGGGCTGGAATAATATCCCGTCCATGCCGGACGGGTAAATGGATAAAGGAGGTAATGATTATGAAAGGCTTATCGAGAGAAAGAAAAGACAAAACGACACTTAACAGTATAGTGATGATAAGTGCATGGGGTCTCATAATGGTTATCTCTTCTTTTATCTTCATGTATGCAGGCAGGTGGATAGATGTGAGTTTCAACACCGAGCCGGCTTTCATGATAGGTATGCTGTTCCTGGGGATATGCCTCTGCATATTCAGGCTATACAGAGAAGGGATTGAAAAGACCCGGAGAATGTACAGGCTGGACAGAACTGCCCGGGAATATTAAGAGAACATGATTCCAAAGACAATCAGAGCCGGGTTGGATGCATCAGATTCACGATACGTCTCTGAGAACATAAACGACAAAACGAGTTTTAACCTTTCCATCTCTTTTCCCTGTTCCGGGGGTTGCCGGTTTTAGTCTTTGCTGAAAGCGGCAATTTCCCGGAATAGTTTTTTTCTATTCTCATCGATTCCAATAATCGACATGCCAGCTGATTAACTGCAGTTATTCTGATTCTGGTCCGGATGCCGATTCCAATTAAAAAGTTAACACCGTGATTGAAAACATTTGTTTGAGTTTGAAGCAAGGATGCGCCTTAAATATTTTCAGGGTGTAACATCAATTCTGGATATTGAAGATAATTTCAGAAAAAGGAAGGAAATCATTGAAAATAAAAGTTGTGCGATAACAGTAAAAATTATCAGAATCACAGGCCTTGGTAAATACTCGATGTCAAGGTTTTTAATAAAAAACTGTAAGTCCAAGAACTGCAAGGAAGATTATCATAACTGAATGAAATAACAGAACAATAGAAATTCATTTTTATGTTTTGTCAATCGTTCGCAATCAGGTTTGACGTTTAATTTATCCTGGTTCAGTATCGGTTTTACATCAAGTCGTTCCATCTTGCCTTTGCTGATTTTATTTTTGGGGGAGTAAATTTTCATGTCCGGTTCCGCGAACACAAGGGGTGTTCTTTTCGACGGTATCGCTCCGTCCGAACAGGCGCTGCTGAATCAGATAGAAATCGAAGAAAGGGAGGGTTCTGTATTTGTAAAGTGTCCGAACCTCTTTATTCAGCAGCATGTTAAACGAAATTATACCGACAGGATCAGGGATGCCTTGGGAAGAGATGTCGAGTTCATCATTTCAGAGAAGTCTCCTGAGCCTCCTAAACAGGTAAAGAAGCCGGTTCAGATGATGCTTCCTGAGGCGTCACCTATGGCAACCGGGGTAAATCCCAAATATACTTTTGATAATTTTGTTGTAGGGAAATGCAATGCATTCGCATTTCAAGCTGCAAAGGCTGTCGTGGAAGAAGGTACCAGGTATTCACCGCTGTATTATTATTCCGATACCGGACTGGGAAAGAGCCACATCGCACATGCAATCGGCAACGGAATAATAGGAAGGAGAAAGGGTGTAAAGGCTAAGTACACGACAGCCCAGGACTTTTCACAGGAGTATGTGTATGCAGTCAGGAATGACTGCCTTGACAAGTTCAAGAGAACCTACAGGTGCGGCCTGGACCTGCTGTTCATAGACGATGTCCATGTTTTTTCAAGCAAGGAAAAAACCCAGATGGAGGTCTCCTCCCTGCTCGATGACATCATGGCTATGGGCACACAGGTCGTGTTCGCGGGATACAGGCCGCCGGGTACCATACAGCAGCTTGACAAGGGGCTCAAATCAAGGATGTCTTCGGGGCTGTTGATACATATCAAATCGCCTGACATGCTCACAAGATCGGCGATTGTCAGGGCAAAGGCCGGTGCCGAGAATATAATCATGCCTGACGAGGTCGTGGAATTTATAAGCGGTACTGTCGTAAGCAATATAAGAGACCTTGAAAGTGCGGTCATGACTGTAATAGCAATGGCCTCACTCATGAAGCGTGAGATAAATATGGATATCGTGCATGAGGCGCTTGAAGGTACTATTACAAGAAGGACTCGCATAGATATTCCATTTATCCTTGAGGTTGTTTCGAGGAATTTCGGCATTGATAAAGATGCCCTAGTGTCTCCTTCACGGAAAAAGGAAATTGCCTATCCCCGGCAGATTGCGATTTACCTCTGCCGTCAGTACACAAGGGATTCGTTGCAGACAATAGGCGAGGCATTCGGAAGAAAGCATTCATCAGTCATCCATACTCTTGAAGTCATGGATGCCCAGTACAGGGACAATCTCAAGACGAAAAAGGAAGTGGATTTTATTATGGAGAAGATAGAGGCAGGCGTCTGACCCTGACCGGGCAGGGCATGATAACTTCGCATCCCCTCTGGAAATTGTTTCAAACCGGCTTCCTTTAAACTCTTATCAAGGGTCAGGACCTTTTCGTGAAATCTTTTGCTGAATTCGGAAGCTAAAGTAATGCCGGTTCTTTCCGATAAAAACAGTAACCAGTATTTTTCTGAAAAAAACCAGGCAAGGAGAACAAAATGGAAAGAATGCAACGTTGTTCAGTAAAAGAATTCATAAAATACATTTCAATTATACTTATTTCTTTTATTGCATTTATGCCGGCGTGTGGAGGTGGCGGTGGTGGTAGCGACGGCGGAGCAGGTGATGATCTGGCCATTGTTTCCACAACTCCTGCAGACGGGGCGACTGATGTTGATATTACTACAACAGTGCAGCTTGTTTTCAATACCCCGGTTGACCCTGCTACGCTGGAAAGCGAAGGTGCAGGATCCTTCGTTGACAGCGAAGGTGATGACGTTGATCTGGATTTGAGTATAAGCGGCGACGGAAAGACAGTAACGTTGACGCCTAAAGAGCCGCTTGACTACGGCGAGACATATACGCTTACACTCTATGCGGGCGTAGTAAAAAACACTTCCGGCAAAGGTCTCGTATCGGATGCCAGCTTCAGCTTCACGACCGAGGCTCAGCCCGAGTCGTTTGGCGTTTCATCCAGGTCTCCGGCCTCTGATGCGACAAATGTTTCCATAAATACTGCAATAGATATAGTCTTTAATATGCCTCTCAATCAGTCAACCGTTTCAGCAACCACTTTCAATGTCACGCACGGCGGTACGCCCGTTAACGGTAGTATAACGTTTCCGACGGCTTATACCGCAAGGTTGACACCAACGGCGGCGCTTAGCTACGGAACCTTATATACTGTTACGCTTACATCAGGCATTCATAACCATCTCGGCCAGGCGCTTGCCGGGCAGTCCTATAATTTTACAACGGCAGTGGACCCTGATGCGCTCACGGTTGATTCGACCACTCCCGCTTCAGCCGCAGAAAATGTCAGTGTTTCGACATCCATTATCGTGGTTTTCAATCAGAGTATAAATTGGAATACAGTTAACAACACGACATTCATTGTTAAAATTCATGGAACTTCAAACCCGATAAGCGGAAATTACCACACGGACAACAGAACAGTAGTATTTACACCTAATACGCCAGGCTTCAGTTACGGAACTCAATATGATGTAACGATAACAACGGGCCTGCAGAGCAGTGAGGGGCATGCCCTGGCTGCAGACTATAACTTCAGTTTTACAACGATTAGCCAGCCGGATACATTCTATGTTGCTAGCAATGTTCCGAACGATGACGCGACCGATGTGTCGGTGAATGCCCCGATTGTTATAACATTCAATATGGCTGTAGATATTGGAACAGTGGCATATGGCAGTTCTTTCAGCGTTATTGCAGAAGGAGTAGCATCCCCTGTTGAAGGCGCAATCACATTTTCGCAACAGAATACTGTCATGACCTTCACCCCGATTGAAGCGCTATCGACAGATACTGTTTACTGGGTCAATCTGACCCATGATATTAAAAGTGCTGTCGGGTCGCTTCCTCTATTTGCTAAAGAATACACATTCACAACTTCAGCCGCCACGCACAACAGCGGCGACCCTGATATGGGATTCGGCACAGGCGGAATCGTAAAGGCTTTAATCGGAAGCTGGTCCAGTTCGGGCGCCTTGTTATTGATGCCTGACGGCACCATTGTTGCAGGCGGAGGAAGCTTTCACGGCTCATCGGACTACAGATTTGCAGTTGCCGCATTCGATTTTATCGACGGTTCTTATATTGGATCAGTTACGACGCCTATTGAAGGTAGCACGGGATCGAGGATCGAAAGACTTGCCCTTCAAGGAGATAAGCTGATCGCTGCCGGAAACTGGACGGAGAGTGAAAGTGACGAAAGCATCCCCGTTCTTGTCAGATACGCCAGCGGAGCGCTTGACCCAACCTTCGGTTCAAACGGAGTGGTCAAGGAGCCTTTCAGCGATACTGGCATGAGAGAATTGAGTGATATGATGGTGCTCGACAGCAACAAGATACTCGGTACTGGCGTTTATTACAGCACCAGTTCCCCCAACTATAACGGTTTCCTGGTGCGGTATAATGAAAACGGCACGCGTGATGCATCATTCGGCACGAACGGTCTGGTTACGATAACATATGGAAGCCATAATTATGCTTCGAGGTGCTTCGATATCCGCAGCAACGGGAAGATAGTCATCGGAGGAATTTATACTGATGATATGACTACATTCCATTATGTGCTCACGCAGTATAACGCTGACGGTACGCTCGATACCGGTTTCGGAACTAACGGATTTGCCGTTTCCGATTTAACCTTTACCGATCCTGACAATATGAGCGGTGATATAATTCTCCAGGATGACGGAAAGATAGTAATGACAGGAAAATATTCCGACGGATCGAAACTGGTATTCCTTGTAGCAAGATTCAACAGCAACGGATCGGTTGATACTTCATTCGGCACGAACGGAAAAACCACCACATCGATCGGCACCGGTGACGCCCAGGCCTGCACCATTGTTTTTGACAACACAGGTAATATAATCGTTGCCGGATTGTCCAAGAACGGTACAACCAACATGCTCGCGCTTGCAAGGTACACTGCAGGCGGTGTACTTGACACCACCTTCGGTAATGGTGGGACAGTTACAATGGATACGGGTATGGGAACTTCGATCTCAAGGAGCATGAATGTCCTTGTACAGCCTTCTGATGGAAAGATAGTCGTAACATGCAGAGGCGGTGACGACATGGGCAACGGCGTATTTGCAGTAGCAAGGTTCTGGTCGTAAGGCAGGAACTGGTCTTAAAAAATGAAAAAGTCCCCGGAAGCCCTCAAGGTTTCCGGGGATTTTTTTATAAGGTCATCTCAGAGAAGCTTGAGAATCTGTTGCTGAAAACCTGTCAATACACCCTCAATGTTCAATTTTCTGGTGTCAATAATCGTTGAAAACAATGCCATTCCCTCCCAGAATGCAACCATGGCCGTACTCAGTATTTCCATGTTGATATTATCGGACGATGTGCCTTCGATCATGGATGTTATGGTCCCGATCCATTGTGAATAGGTCTGCTGGAGTTTTTTTCTGACTGACGGGTTGTACAGGGCTATCTCCCATATCTCCACGAACAGCCTGGAAAGGTCTTTGTTTAAAGTGATCTTGCTGTTTGCAAATTCAAATATTTCTTGGATAAAGTCCTGGCGCGAACATCCGGATGTATCCTTTGCCCCAAGCCATTCCTTGAACTGGGAACCGTAATATTCCATAACATGATCTATATAATGCAGAAGGATGCTTTCCTTGCTTTCGAAGTAGTAGTGCAGGACTCCATGATTCACTCCGGCAACCTTTGCTATATCCTTGATGGAGGTTTTTTCGAAGGATTTTTCCTTAAGACAAACACTGAGAGCTTCAAAAATCTGCAGCCTCCGCTCTTCCTTGACATTTTTTCTCGGCATGTCCGAATCCCCTTCGCTTAAGAGTTTAATCAGAATGACAAGCTTGTTTACGGCCATACTACGGATTGACAGACATAACGTCAAGCAGCCTCTAGCCGTTTGCTGATTTTCACAATGATTCAACAGTCCGTTGACAAGGCTGTATTATATGATTATTAGTTAGTCAGCTGACTAAAAAAAGTTTTTTAAAAAAATATTCGGGTAACAAAAGGAGGAAACATGAAGGAAGGCTCTTATGCAAGGATGGACAGGCAGGAAAGGGATTACATTCATTATCTTTTTGGAAAGCATATCTCTCACGGACAGGTGCGTTACCTCAGATGCGCACATCTCGATACGTATGAAAGGAAGAGAAAACATGTAGGTTTTACTGATGCGGAATCAGGAAGATACTTTTATGATGCCTTCAGTTCTGCAGGCTGTTTCAATGTCGGCAGGATGAACCCCGAGATCATAAAGGTGCTTGAGGATGCGCTGGATTCTTATGACATGGGTTCGGCGGGTTTTCTTTCCAAACCCAAAATCGAATTTGCAGAGAAACTTGCACGCGTATCGCCGGGAGATATGAACCGTGTAGTATTATGTGCTACGGGTGCCGATGCATGTGCCTGTGCAATGAAACTTGCAAAAGGGGCTACCGGCCGCAACGAAATTATTACCATGGTCAAGGCGTATCACGGGCATGAAGGGTTCAGTCTTTCGGGTAACGGAAAAGACTATTACAAGGAACTGTTCCTTCCTCTGATGCCGGGATTCAAACTGGCACCATTTAACGATCTCGAAGCAGTCAAGAAGCTTGCATCAAAAAACACGGCCGCCATTGTCCTGGAGCCTGTTCAGGGTGAAGGCGGAATTCACGTGGCGAAAAAGGAATATATGCTCGGTCTGCGAAAACTCTGCGACGAACTTGGGATAATGCTTGTCTTCGACGAGGTCCAGACAGGCATAGGAAGGACCGGAAAACTATGGTGCTCTGAGCATTACGGCGTCGTACCGGATATAATGTTTCTGGCTAAATCCATAAGCGGAGGTTTATATCCCAACGGCGCTGTTGTTTATCGTGATATAAAACTTTTGAGTGACTATGTTGATAAAAATCCCACATTCCATGCAGCGTTAAGCGGTGGAACCGATCTGGCCTGTATTGTCTCAAGCAGGGTGCTGGACTTCATTATCGATAATAAGATCAGTGATAATGCAGCTGTGGCGGGAAAACGCTTCAAGGAAGGACTGGAGGCGTTATGGCGTGAAAATCCCAAACTGATCAAAGAGGTAAGGGGCCTTGGACTCATGATAGGCATGGAGTATAATTATGAATTTGTAGGCGCGCTGATGGCCGAATGTCTGGCTGCAAACGGTATATGGGCGGCATATTCCGGGAATGCGCCTCAGGTTATGCGCTTCCAGATACCTATTACTGTAACCATGGAGGAGGTCGAGGATATGCTCGTAAGGATAAGGCAGTCTGTCAAGGACATGAGAAAATACCTTATTCCTCTTTTGCCTCTGGCAAGGTTTTCCATGTTCCGCAAGCTGCTCGACAACCTTCATATTCAGATAGTGGCGTTCAATCTTATGAGGGATATCGAAGAATTCATTATGATTAAGATATTGAGAAGATCTTAAAAAGGAGGGTCAGGATGAATAAACCAGAAAAATACAACAATACGGACAAGGATATGTTTTTCGAAAAAGCGGCCAAGGTCTTTTCATCGGGCATGGTTGATATGATCAAGTCACAAGGATTCTGTTTTCTCGAGAATAAACGCGAAGGTGCTTACGTTTCCGATACGGATGGAATATCCTATATAGACTGTTATACTTCCGAAGCGACATACAACCTGGGCAGAAGAAATCCGAAACTTGCCGCATGTCTGAAGAAGGCCATACATGAAACAGATCAGGGCAACTTCGTAATGCTTTCGGAGGAAAAGGCTCTTCTTGCAAGAAAAATAAGCGAATTCATTCCGGGACCCCTTGAATGCGTATTATATGGTGTCACCAGGGGTGAATCCATGGAAGCTGCATGCAAGCTGGCCAGGGGGTTCACGGAACGTCCTGAACTTGTGACGGTTGACGGCGGTTCATACGGAGACGGCGGATTCGCCATTTCGCTTTCAGCGAGAAACGACAAGAAGGATTTCGGCGAACTCATTCCTGCAGTTAAAATTGTCCCCTTTGGGGATATCAACGCCGCAAAAGCCTCAATCGGAAGCAAGACGGCAGCCTTCATCCTGGAGCCTGTTCAGGCTGAAAACGGATGTCGTGAGGCGAATTCTGAATATCTGAGGCAACTCAGGTCCTTATGTGATAAATCCGGCGCAAAGCTTATTTTTGATGAGAGCCAGACAGGGTTCGGACGCACAGGAAAGAAGTTCGCATTCGAGAATGCAGGCATATATCCTGATATTCTTGTAATCGGTGAGGCCATTACAGGCGGAATGTTTCCTATGACAGCCATGGTATTTACAAAAGAACTGAAGAATCTCTTTGATGTACATCCCCTCATACATCTCTGCACGTTCGGAGGGCATGATATCGGGTGCCGGGTTGCAATGACGGCGCTTGATGAATATGAATATGTTAAACCCTGGGAAAACGCAGATGTCATGGGGAGGCGTCTGATAAACGATCTGAAAGGTATAGTTTCCGAGTACAAGGACGGAAAAATTTCCGTTAGCGGCAAGGGGCTTCTTATTTCAATGTCGTTTGCTTCGGAAAACAGTGCAAGGGAATTTTGCAACCAGGCTGTAAAAAACGGCGTACTTTTAAAACAGGGAAAGGTGGACGGCAGGTCCGTCGTAATGAGGCCTGTTTTGACAATATCGGAAACCGAAATAGATATGTTGCTTAATGGTGTGAAAAAGGCACTGAAAGGTATGGAATAACAGACGGACAGCCTGTCCCGCTTGAATCCTGATGCGGGGCAGGCATGATTCAAGATCGACATGTGTACCGGATTGCAGAAGGGCATTAAACCATATTGTGTATTTCCAATGGTAAAAGCGAGGGGTTATGAATGAAGAAATAATTGATATGCATACACACCTGGGTAATATTCTTTATCCTGGAGGCGGAGGTCTGATCGAAAAAACAGGCCAAAAAAAGGCAATCAGATTTGATATAATCACAATTTCAGAAAAGATGCTGCACTTTGATCTGGGCGACAAGAAAATGGAAAAAATATTGTTCGGAAAGTATATAACAATTGCCGAAAGGGCAAGAAACCTGACTGCGACGCGAGAAAATATGCGCCGATCAATGGATGAAAACGGTATTGTGGCAAGTGCCGTTATGCCGGTACCACCTAATGTGCGTTTTTCAGACCTGTTTCGAGCCGCCGGAAAGGATAAAGGAATTCTCCCGTTTACAGGTATCGATTTTTCACAGTCTTCCGATGCCATTGACTCGCAGCTTGCAGCAGACGTCAATGCGGGTGCCAGGGGATTGAAGCTTCACCCTGTTATTCAGAAGGAAAAATTGACAAGCGCAAAGACATTTTCAGCAATGGAATCTTTTATGCGCTACAATCTCCCGGTACTATGCCATAGCGGCACATCTTCATATTATCCGAAAAGCGAGCATTTCATGGAAGAACCTTCATACGGCGAGATTTTCTATATCAGAAACCTTGCACGGGCGTTTCCCGGAGTATGTTTCATTGTTGGACATTCGGGGCTTTATGAGGTGGAGGATGCAATAAATATGCTGCATCCCTATCAGAATATATATATGGAGATATCGTTTCAGAACCCTTGGACGATTCGCAGGCTGATAAGGACATTCGGACCTGACAGAATTCTTTATGGTACGGACTGGCCGTGGGGTGACAGGCGTACCGCCGTAAAGTGTGTACAGCTCGCATGCGGGAAAGACAGGCAACTTGCGCGCCGTATATTATATGAGAATGCAGCTGAATTATTGTGTATCAACTTATGAGCACATCAAAGAATTCATTGGCCGGCTCAAAAAAACAAGGCTGGAATATTAAATAAATCAGAGTATATCCTTCGTACCGTTGACAAGGTCTTTGACAGGGAGTAGAAGAGAATGAACGTTCGTTCTCTTTTTTCAACGGCAAATACTTTCCTCGGGAAAGAAAACATTTTACGGAGGTTTATTTATGAAAATACTGGTTCTTGGCGGCGCAGGCGATAT
Source organism: Desulfomonilia bacterium (assembly GCA_036567785.1). Classification (NCBI taxonomy): domain Bacteria; kingdom Pseudomonadati; phylum Thermodesulfobacteriota; class Desulfomonilia; species Desulfomonilia bacterium. The sequence goes on from DATCTV010000062.1 coordinate 63,291, forward strand.
GGCGATGGATGTCCTTGATGAGCTGGGCAAGGAAAAAAAGGTCAAGCTGATAACCATTGCTGACCTCAATCTGGAAAGGGCAAATAAAGAGGCATCAAACAGAGGCAAGCCTTTTACTGCATGCAGGCTGGATGTCAATGAAAGCGCAAATGTAATCGAGCTTATGAAGCAGCATGACATAACGCTGGGATTTGCCGGGCCGTTTTACTTTTTCGAAAAGAAAATTGCTGAAATGGCTATTGAAGCTGGCAAACCCTATGTATCAATTGCGGATGACTATGAATCATATCTGGATGTCATAACCCTTGAAGAAAAGGCAAAGGAGAAGGGCATTCATATACTCACCGGCTGGGGTAATTCTCCGGGCATGACACAGGCCCTGGCAAAGAAAGGCTACATTTCGATGGAAGAGCCCAAGCGCATAAACGTTCACTGGGCGGCAGGGTCAAACGAAGCCGCCGGACCGGCGAACCTGACGCACCTTTTCAATATCTTCCAGGGAACGTGCAGGCAGACCATAAGGGGCAAAGAGGTTGAAGTCCCGTCAGGCAGCGGACGGAAGGTCGTGAAATTCCCGTTCCCCATGGGCGAACTGCCGGTATATTACACCGGTCATGGAGAGAGTGTATCGATGCCGCGCAATATGCCCGGCCTTGAGGAAGCGACCCTTCACGGAGGCGTACAGCCTGCCTATATCCCGCTTCTGGTCATGGGACTGAGCAAGCTCGGTCTTATGAACACACATGAAAAAAGAAAGAAACTGGCCAATTTCTTCTATAAAATCGAGAGTATATTCGGTTCAGGCGGCCTGGACAAATCGGTAGGCCGTGTCGATGTTTACGGACTCGACAAAGGAAAAACAGTACACCGTACCTACACGTACATAGGACACATCGGAAAGATAACATCTATTCCCTGCGCCACTGCCGCACTCTGGGAGCTGACAGGAAAATTCAAGAAAAAGCCGGGAGGCGTCTATTCACCTGACAGGATTCTTGACAATCCCGATGAATTCCTTAATGAACTGATGCGCCGCGGTGTTGAAATATTCTTCTACGAAGAAGGTCTGGATTAATATAAGGATATATACCGAAACAGTATCAGTAAACCCGCATCCCGTTCAGGGATGCGGGTCATTTTAGGAGACCGCATGCACTATGATCTTATCATACGAAACGGTATTATTGTTGATGGAAGCGGTAAGGAAAGATTCACAGGTGATATTGCAATAAAAGACCGCAAGATTCGGGAAGTCGGAAATCTGAGTGATGCAACAGCTGAAAAGGAAATAGACGCAACAGGCAAGGTTGTATGCCCCGGCTTCATCGACATTCATTCCCATATCGATTTTGCGGTGGCAGGCGAAGACCAGGCCGAGAAGCTGAAGCCTCTTATCATGCAGGGTGTGACGACCGTGATAGGCGGCAACTGTGGATTCTCAAGCTGCTATGTGCCTGAGAATAACCGCGATCTGACCCTTACATATCTCGAGAACCTTTCAGGGGAGAATCAGAAGAAGATAGTGGACTGGCATACGCCGGATGAGTTCTTCAACAAACTGGAGAAAATGGGGATGCTGCTGAATATGGGCACTCTTGTAGGTCACGGATCTTTAAGGGTGGCTGCATCAGGCCTTGTGACAAGGCTTCTTGACAATGATGAAATGGCACTGCTCGAGAGATATCTCGACGAGGCCATGGAAATGGGCTGCCTGGGAATGTCAACCGGACTGCAGTATTTCCCGGGGCTTCAGAGCGACACTAATGAACTGACAAAGCTCGGCGCGATTCTGAAAAAAAGAGGCGGTATATTCACCTCGCACATGAGGAGTTATTCGCACACAATAGACAAGTCGATCGACGAAGTAAGCGAAGTCGGCAGGAGAAGCGGCATACCTGTCCAGATATCCCACCTCTACTGGCAGCCTTATACGAAAGGACTCGGGTGGATAACGAGAAACGTTATAAAACTGGGTTCTTTCGCGTACAACAAACTCAACATCCCGATACCTATAGAAAAAGGGCTTGCAAAAATAATTGGAATGATAGACGAACAGCGCCGGCAGGGTGTGGATGTAGCCTTCGATCTGGTGCCGACATCCCAGGGGTTCACGGAACTCTTCGCATTCCTTCCCCCGTATGTTTCTCAGGGCAGCAAACCCGAGGCGCTCGAAAGGCTCAAAGATTCTTCATTCAGGAAGAAGGTGCTTAACGACATATTTAATGTTGAGCCTGACTGGCCACACAGGGATGGCGCGACATGGTCCTTCAACTACCTGAAGATGACCGGGTGGGAAGGACTTCGCGTAATGGCGGTAATGAACCCGAAGAACAACTGGATGGAAGGGCTCACCTTCGTAGAGATTGGAAAGTCGATAGGGAAAAAGCCTTTCGACGCCCTGTGCGATCTCATGATAGAGGAAAAGGGCCAGGTCATGGTCTTCCATACGCCTCTCAAGCCGGATGACCCGTTTGCGTTCAGGTCCATGTGGCTTGGGTTCATGCACCCGCATTCCGTCCCGGCTACTGACACCATTCTAAGACCGATAGGCAGGCCTGCCCATGTGTTCTATGACTGCTTCCCGAGATTCATTTCATTCTTTGCAAGGGAAAACCCCATGATGAGCCTGGAGGAGGCGGTGAGGAAGACTACGTCGCTTCCGGCACAGATCGTGAGGATCAAAAACAGGGGCGTTCTTGAAAAGGGTGCATTCGCAGACATTACGATATTCGATTTCGACAGGCTGGGAACCAGGGCTGATTTCTACAGGCCGGATATTCATCCCGACGGGATCGAACACGTTATCGTAAACGGTTCTCCGGTATTATCATCAGGCCGGTTCATTAAGGACACCCTTGCCGGAGCGGTCATAAGAGGCAATCAATAATAGGATATCAGAAGGGGTAAAATCATGCGTAACCTTAAGGGCAAAACAGCCATAGTAACGGGCGCGGCAGGCGGCATCGGGACGCAGGTAGCAAAGATTCTAAATGATAACGGCGTAAAGCTCGTGCTTACCGACATTAACCAAGCGGGCCTTGAGAAGACTGCTGCAATGCTGTCCGGGTCTGTTGTAATCTTCAAGTGTGACATCACAAGCAGAGAAGAGGTCAAAGCTCTGGTGAACGAGGCTGTAAAGAGCTTCGGAACCATCGACATACTTGTAAACAACGCGGGTATAATAATACCATCACTGTTCGAGGATTGCCTTTTCGAAGACATAGAAAAACAGCTAAGAATAAACTTCATGGGCGCTCTCACATGCTCGTACGAGGTCATACCTATAATGAAGAAGGCGGGAGGCGGACATATTGTGACCGTATCCTCGATGGCGGGTCTCGTGCCGGAAACGTACAGTTCCATATACACGGCAACCAAGTTTGCGCTAAGGGGTTTCAACCTCACGCTCGGAATCGAGCTAAGAAAGCACAGGATAGGTGTTTCCACTATATTCCCGGATTCGGTTGCCACGCCCATGCTTCGCTATGAGGCAAGCCACGGAGGTTCGCCTCTTACGTTTCTTTCACCTCCGCAGGAGCCTGTTGTCATAGCCAGAGCCATATTGAAAGCCATACTCAGGAACAGGGCCGAAGTGTACTGTCCGGCTTCAACGGGAATTTTCTCTAAGGCCATTATGTGCTGGCCCTGGGCGGTTACAAAATTATGGCCTGTTCTTGAATTCATGGGAAGAAGAAACAGACCTGCCGTTGAAAAGGAACTCATGAAGACCATCCCCGAATAAAGCCGGGGCAGAAAAATACTCATAACATCATAGCAACTGGAGAAAACGACATGCAGCCGACTTTTTTCAAACTTCCCGTCGAGAAGCAGGAGATCATTCTTGATGCCGCTGCCGAGGTGTTCGCCGAAATGGGGTACAGCGGTTCAAATATCCCTAGCATTTGCAGAAAGGCAGGGGTTTCGACAGGCGCCCTGTATAAATATTTCAGGAACAAGGAAGCGCTTTTCCGTGCGGTCCTCGATCGCGGGGTAGGCATAATCCATTCATATTATGACAACTTCGAGACACTTGGCCGCCCTGTATTCGACTCAATCAGGGAACTGTTTCTCCTTCAATCCTCGATGGCAGACAAATACCGCGCATACCTGATTATATATATAGATATCGGAAGCTGCTCCATGAATGCCGTTACTGATTACATATCGGACCGCATAGAAAATATCGGACGTGATTTTTTTTATCACCTGATTGAGGAGGGAAAAAAACGGGGAGAGATAAACAAGCGCATAAGCAGCGTTCATGCGGCGTATATGATAGACAACTATGTGATGTTCAACGTGTATTCCCTTGTGTCAGAACATTACCGCAAACGCTTTGACCGTTTTTTCAGCAGGGTCGGCAGGCATTTAAGCCAGGAGCAGAAGGTGGATCTGATAATAAAATCATTAAAGATGTTTCTTGAATAACCTTGACATTAAAAACTTAAGATATTTCATGATAGTTGAAATTGTATGCCTTTTTTCCAAGGCGGGAGGTTTGTATGTCAGGGATGATGAATGCACGGCAATATGAAGAAAGCCTCAGAAAGCTCAGACTCAATGTTTTCATGTTCGGGAAGAGAATTACAGATGTTGTCGATAACCCCATCATTCGCCCGTCCATGTGTGCGGTTGCAGCCACCTATGAATATGCCGGCAGGCCCGGGTACGAAGATATACTTACTGCAACCTCACACATAACAGGCAAGAAGATCAACCGTTTCACGCATATCCACCAGAGCAGGGAAGACCTTATCAAAAAGAGCAAGATGGGGCGTCTTATGGGATCACTCACCGCATGCTGCTTCCAGAGATGTGTAGGTATGGACGCCATGAACGCGCTTTCCATTACAACGCATGCTGTTGATGAAAAATGCGGTACGGAATATAAGAGGCGATTTCTCAGGTTCCTTGAATATGTCCAGGAAAACGACCTTGTATGCGACGGCGCCATGACAGACACGAAGGGAGACCGTTCACTGCCTCCTGGCAGACAGCCTGATCCTGACGCATTCCTGCATGTTGATGAAGAGCTGCCCGACGGCATAGTTGTGAGCGGGGCAAAGGCGCATCAGACCGGTGCTGTCAACTCTCATGAAATAATAGTCATGCCGACAGTCACCATGAGGGATGAAGACAGGAAATATGCGGTCTCTTTCGCTGTTCCCAGCGACACGGAAGGGATCACATACATAATAGGCCGCCAGTCCTGCGATACCAGAAAACTTGAAGGAAAGGGCTTTGACAGGGGTAATATGTTCTACGGCGGGCATGAGGCGCTGGTGATATTTGATAGAGTGTTTGTGCCGTGGGAGCGGGTGTTCATGAACGGGGAGTATGAATTTACAACGCAGCTGGTCGAAAACTTTGCCGCCTACCACCGTCAGAGCTATGCATGCAAGGTGGGCGTAGGTGACGTGCTGATCGGGGCTGCACAGACGGTTGCAGAATATAACGGTGCAGAAAAGGCTTCCCACATAAAGGACAAGATAATAGAGATGAACCATTTGAACGAAACCCTTTACTGCGGATGCATCGCCTGCGCATCCGAGGGAAGGATGCAGCCGGGCGGGACGTATCTGGTCGATCTCTTGCTTGCTAATGTGCACAAACAGAATATCACCCGCATGCCCTATGAAATTGCAAGGCTTGCACAGGATATCGCAGGAGGCCTGGTCGTGACATGTCCTTCGGCAGAGGACCTTGAATCATCTGAAACCGGGAAATGGGTGGAAAAATATCTGAAGACAAAAGCCGATGTCCCTGCTGAGCACAGGATGAGGATACTCAGGCTCATCGAGAATATCACCATGGGCTCCGCCGCTGTCGGCTATCTGACTGAATCCATGCACGGTGCCGGTTCCCCCCAGGCGCAGAGGATAATGATCTCAAGGCTCGTGGACATGAAGAAGAAACAGAAGATTGCAAAGGAGCTTTGCGGCATAGAAAAGGGCGATAAATTTCCATGATATAGTATTTGACCGCATAATGATCTTCAAGAAATTCCCGGCACTCAAGGGATGTATTTAACTCAAGACCCGAGATAAAGATTGACTGTGTGGGTAGTGTATTGTATCCTGTTATCTCAAGACATGAGAAAACAATGGGGTGATCCGCATGGGTGCAATAGATCACAGTGCGTTGAAGCTTGGAAACCAGTTGCTTATACTTAATGTACTGCGGGAAAAAGGCCCTATGTCCAGGAATCAGCTTAAGGATGAGACAGGGCTTGCCTGGGGGACGATCACGGCGTTCGTTAAGGAGATGCTGCTTATGGACCTCATTGTCGAAACGGGGAAGAGCAGTTCAGATCTTGGCAGAAAGCCGGTGGGCATCGATATCAACACCAAGGCAAGATTCATTGTTGGCGTAAGGCTGGGCGGGACATACATCAAAAGCACCGTACTTGATCTGCGGGGGAAAGTCCTTTGCGAGAAGATATCAAACGTCAATCCCGATGATAAGAAGGAAAAAATTGTTGATCAGATCCTTAAGACGATCGATTCGGCTTTAAGACAACAGAAAGTGCGTAATGAACGCATTGCAGGTATCGGCTTTACTGCACCAGGCGCCATCGATACAGATAACGGGGTATGTCTTTACGCGCCAAGGCACCCGAAATGGAAAGATGTTCCGATAAAAGAAATTCTTCATGAGAGATATAAGGCCCCATGCTTTGTCGAGCATTCAAACAGCAGTTCGGCCTTGGGGGAGCAGTGGTTCGGTGCAGGGAAGAATATATCTGATTTTCTATGCGTGCCTATCGGGACAGGCATAAGCGTCGGCATAATAATAAACGGGCGGATTTACAGGGGCTATAACGGGATGGCCGGGGAGTTCGGCCATACAAGCATCTATCCGGACGGAACCAAGTGTATATGCGGAAGGAAAGGCTGCCTGGAAGAGTATGCATCCGGACGCTCGCTTGCAAGGCAGGGAAACGAAATTGCAGACCGGAAGAAGGCGGACGTTGTTATGACATCCAAGCTGCTATGCGAGGCCGCTGAATCAGGCGATAAGAAGGCACGGAAAATATTTGAGACCATGGGGCAGCATCTGGGCATAGGACTTGCCAACCTCATAAACATACTTAATCCCGAACTTATAATTATCAGCGGTGGTGTATCGAAAGCCTCGCAATTTTTTCTCCCCTCTCTTGAGAAAGCGCTTGCCGGACATGCCTGGGACTATTCCAGCAGAAAGATAGCAATATCCGATCTTGAAGACCCTGTGCTTATGGGAGCGGCAAGCCTTGTACTCAGGGAGATATATGTAAACGGACTGCTTCTTAAGGAAAAAAATGGAGAAAAATATGAGTGAGACAACTGCGTGGTGGCGGGATGCCGTCATATATCAGCTTTATCCGAGAAGCTTCATGGACTCCAACAACGACGGCATCGGCGACCTGAACGGGATAATTTCAAAGCTCGATTACCTGAACGACGGTACCGAGACCTCACTGGGCATAGATGCGATATGGCTCAACCCTGTTTATCCTTCTCCCCAGTATGATTTCGGATATGACATAATCAATCATTGCGATATAGATCCGCAATACGGGACTATGGAAGATTTTGAACGCCTCCTGAAAGAGGCGCACAGCCGCGGCATCAGAATTATAATGGATTATGTTCCGAGCGTCACATCTCATCTCAATCCATGGTTTCTTGAGTCGCGTTCGAGCCGCACAAATCCCAAGCGCGACTGGTATATCTGGAAAGAGACGAAAGGCCGCGGAATATATCCCAATAACTGGATGGGCTTTTTCGGCGGCAGAGCCTGGGAGTGGGACAACAAGACGCAGTCTTATTATTACCACAACTCGCTTCCTGAGCAGCCCGATCTGAACTGGAGGAATCCCGAGGTCGAAAAGGCCATGCTGGACGTGGTGCGCTTCTGGTTTGAAAAGGGAGTCGACGGATTCCGCATAGATGTTTTGAATTATGCATACAAGGACAGGTATCTGAGAAGCAATCCCTTATGCATCGGCAGGCGTCCTTATGAGATGCAGAGGCATATTCATGACAAGGATTTGCCCGAGGCATATGGGCTGGCCGGAAAACTCAGGGCCGTTGCAGAAGAATACGGTGACAGGATGCTCGTTGCCGAAATATTCAGTCCCGATGTCGATTTCGCGTGCGGTTTTCTGGGAGATGATAATGACGGTGTGCATATGGTGTTCAACTTCTCATTCATGAATGCAGGTTTCAGCGCGCCGAGGTTGAGGGATGAGATTCTGAAATCGGAAAACACCTTCGGCCTGAAAGGATGGCCTGCCTACTTTTTGTCGAACCACGACCATATCAGGCATATAACCAGGTTCGAAAAGGGCGGATTTGCATCTGAAAAGGCGTTTGTATCCGCTGCACTGATCCTGACGCTCAGAGGCACCCCGTTCATTTATATGGGTGAAGAAATCGGTATGAAGGAAGGCCGCCTGAAGAGGCATGAGATAATGGATCCTCCCGGCAGGAGATACTGGCCATTTTTCAAAGGACGCGACGGCGCAAGAACACCCATGCAGTGGAATGGAGCGGAAAACTCCGGATTTTCTTCAACGAAGCCGTGGCTCAGGGTAAATCCTGACTATGCTCATTTGAATGTCGAGTTTCAATCCGTCAATCCGGACTCACTGTTGAATCATTACAGGAAACTTATTCGTCTCAGAAAGGATCATGCTGCCTTGAGGTGCGGTTCATTGAAAATGCTGGATTCCCATCCCGATGTCCTGGCATACATGAGGGAAGGCGAAAGCGAGAATCTAGCCGTATGCCTTAACTTTTCAAATGAGGTGCGAACAGTCGCGATCAAGGGCTTTGAATCAAGGAAGGCTGTACGGATTTTCTCATATCCTTATATCTCTGCACCTGAGACAAGTTGCAGCAGGATCACCGTGCCACCTTATGGAGTAATGATTATCGCAGTGTGAACAATGATGAAGGAGGATGTGCATGGTTGAAGATTACGGCAGGCTGAGCGTCCCGACAAAGCTCGGATATGGAGTTGGCGATCTCGGTGCAAACATTGTTTTCACAACGGTTAATTTCTTTCTGATGTATTTTCTGACCGACATCTCCCTTCTGTCGGCATCGCTCGCGGGCTTATCCATGATGGCCGTCCGTCTTGTGGATGCATGCACTGACCCGATGATTGGATATCTTTCCGACAGAACACATACGAGATGGGGGAGGAGGAGGCCGTACATACTGTTTGGTTCAATAGTGGCCGGCGTTTTCTTTTGGCTTCTTTTCACGAGACTCGATATTCAATCACCGATACTCAAGTTTGCCTATTTTACCTTCATCTATCTCGTGTTTTTCGTCTCATATTCCGCAGTCAACGTCCCGTATTCCGCGCTTACGCCGGATATGACCAGGAACTTCAACGAACGTACGAACCTGACAGGTTACAGGATGTCATGCGCTATCATAGGATCGCTGGTCGCTGCGGGCGCCACCAAGATGCTGGTCGGAAAATTCCCCGACGAGGCAACCGGTTTCAGCATGGTGGCGTTAATATACGGTGCTGCATTCATTGTATTTTCCTCAATTGTATTTTTCAGCGTAAAAGAAACGGGCAGCTCCGCTGCCCCTGAAGATACAGGATCGGCTCTGCGGCTTTACATCGGTGCATTCAGAAACATGCCCTTCGTACTTGCCGCCTTGACGTACATACTCCACACGGTGGCTGTCGTCATCATCAGCTCGACGCTCGTTTATTACTTCAAATACTATATATGCAAAGAAAGTCACTTGAGCACGATATTCCTGACGCTTTTGGGCATCGCCGTGCTCTGCATCCCTGTATGGGTTACAATAAGCAAGAAGACGGGTAAGAAATTCGCGTACAATACGGGTATGGTGATATTTGCCGCGGCTATTTTTGGTATATTCTTTGTCTCACCCGGTCAGATTGCAATGATCTATATCCTTACCGGTATAGCCGGATTCGGTTTCTCCACCTTCTTCGTACTGCCGTGGGCCATTGTTCCGGATACCATAGAATACAATGAATATATGACGGGACAGAGAAATGAGGGGATATTCTACGGCATATGGAGTTTCGGTCCGAAACTGGGGAGTGCACTTGCAAGCCTGCTTGTCGGGCTGGCGCTTTCCATTTCGGGCTATATCCCGAATGCGGCGGTACAGCCGGATTGTGTGCTTCTTGGTATACGTGTAGTTCTCTGCATTATTCCCGTGGCCATAATACTGCTCGGAGTGGCATTCATGTCATTTTATCCCATTAGTCGCCAGATGTATGAGAAGATTGTGAGGGAGACCCGTAAGGAACGCTGATGTTATTAACATGACGACATTATCCTCACGTCACAGCAATATGAAAACAACGGCGCCTGCCTGGTTTTTATAAGCCTGCCGGCAGGGAGCCATTATCTATCCTGATAAGGAAGACAACTTTAAAGTTTCTGCTCGATCACCATCTTCCTGAGCTCCCGTTTCAGGACCTTGCCCACGCCGCTTACGGGAAGCTGATCCATGAATATAATCCTTTTCGGGACCTTGTATGCGGCCACATGCGCTTTCAGATGGCTAATTATTTTTTCGCGTTCCTCGTCATTCTTTTCGATGCCAGGTTTCAGGACTATTGCGCAAGCGACCCTTTCCGAACCGGCCCTTTCAGGGTCTGGAACACCGAAAGATGCCGCCATCTCTATATCCGGATGCTCGGTCAGGACATCATCGAGCTCTCTTGTAAACACCTTGAACCCTGAAACGATGACCATATCCTTGAGTCTGTCCACAATATAGAAATAGCCGTCCTCATCCATTTTCGCTATGTCGCCAGTGAACATCCAGCCGTCTCTCAGGGCATGCGCGGTTTCTTCAGGCTTGTTGTAGTATCCGAGGGTGAATACCTGCGGACCGTATATGGCTATCTCTCCGGGTTCTCCCACAGGCACGCTTTTCCCTGTTTCCGGGTCTATCAGTCTGAAAATGGTATCCGGCATCGGCATGCCTATCGAGCCGGGCTTTTTCCTGCCGTATCGGGGAAGGCAGCATGTTACGGGAGAGGTTTCCGTCATGCCGTAAAGCTCGACAAGTTTTCCCTGACCAATTATTGATTCAAATTCCTTAATATTTTCAGGCGGGAAGGGTTGTGCCGCCGACATGCACCATTTGACCCCGGAGAAGTCGATTGCCCTGAATTCAGGCTTTTTCATTAGCTCAAGGTATATTGTCGTTACATTTACCAGAGCAGTAGGTTTGTACTTTTTAAGCGATTCAATAAGAAAGTGCGTGTCCCTGGGATTCGGGACCGCTATCTGGGTCATGCCTTTAACGAGCGATACCGCCCCGAGTGCAAGTCCTGCTATGTGGAAAAGCGGGAATGCGCAGAGGAAGGTATCCTCAGGGGCTATGTCCATCCAGATCGATATCTGGCTGACATTGCACATGACGTTCCTCTGGGTAAGCAGCGCACCCTTGGCAGGGCCTGTGGTGCCGCCCGTGTACATCATGTACATGGGCTCATCCATGCCTTTCTTTGCATTTACTTCATCTTCCGGCATGGACTTAATGGCATCGGTGAACCGCTCGACCTTGACACCTGTTATCGGTTTTACTTCAGCTGACGGTATCTTTTTTAAGAGCTTACCAAGAAAGGCCTTAACAGGTGGCAGATAATCGGCAATTGATGAGACAAGAATGGATTTGAGCCCGGTCCTGCCTGCAATTTCATATAACTTCTCGTAAAGGACATCCACTGTCAAGGCTATCTGTGCCCCTGAATCTTTTATCTGGTGTGTGAGTTCGTTTGCAGTCAGCAGAGGAGACAGCCCTGTTGATACGAGACCTGCTTTCTGAATCGCAATTACCCCTATGTAGTGGGCAGGGATATTCGGCATATGAAGCCCTACAACCATGCCAGGTTTGAGACCGCTTCTTATAAAATATGTTGCAAGTCTGTTGGAAAGCCTGTCCAGGTCTTTGAATGTAAGTACTCTGCCAAGATAAATGACTGCAGGCTTGTCAGGAAATTTCTGGACAGTCTCCCTGAATAGTTCACAAAATGTCCTGTTGTCATAAGAAATGTTAGGCGGTACGTTACTGTCATAATTCTTGAGCCATGGCTTTCCCAGATAGATATCTTCCATCATCAACCCCTGAATAATTTATTTATAAAAAACAAAAGTTTTTTATCAAATGAAGTTCAAAAAAGAGATGCGGTATTGCACGTTGGGATATTAAATATTCTGGGGATATTATATATTAATCCGTTGATGTTACAAATTAAAAAAATATCAGGCAGGATAAGGTCAAAGGCAGGGATTATCAATCCCCGCCTTACGCGTCTAATTGTTGAATTCTTCCAGGCCGTCGTCATTTGCAGCAGGGGCAGCCTTTTTAGGATGGATTTTCCTGTAAACATCTTTTGCTGATTTTTTCTTCCCGTTCACGGTTAAAAGTCTTTCTATTCTTATATCGAAGAGTCTTTCATTTTCTTTGAGATAAGGCTCGATCAGCTTCCAGTCCGCATCGGTTATTTTTGCAAATTCTCCGCCGTTTAGCTGCTCATCGACAAGCTTTTTGTGCGGATCTCTTACATATATCGCACCGCCTGATGCGAGTGAAAAAATATTGGAACCGGGATAAGGTGAATCGTATTCTTTTATCGATCCGTCATTATCGTCGAAACCTATGCCGTTTAAGATAACGAATCCTCCGCCGTTCAAGGGATCGCCCGCCATGAATGATTCTGCAAGATAATCCAGCGCCGTGCCGTTGATGACGACCCTGGGTTTGCCCACGGCATTGATCAGCGGGCGGCCTGCCGCATTACCCATGATATAGGCGGTTCCGCCTTTTGCACCGTACATGAATGTCTGACCGACATCGCCGTAGACAACAAGCTTGCCTTCCTTCATGATCTGGCAGAGCTGGTCCTGGGCGTTTCCGTGAACGTGAATTTCCATGCCGTCGATTCCGGAAGCCAGATAATCGCCGGATGAGCCGTATACGTCTATCCTGACATCTTTTGTTCCGGGTCCGAAGCCGCAGCCGGTAAAGCGCTGGCCCCTGTATCTGTAGATGATGAAGCGCTTCCAGCCCAGTTTATATGCCTTTACTGTCATTACGGCATCACAATCATCGCCTTCGGGTTCGAAACCTTCTGCATCTATGATCAATGTGGTTTCGCCTTTGCCCGGGGCCCTGAGTTTATCTCTGGTAGAAAAATCAATCAGACTGAACTGCCCGGCTGGTTTACCCGTAATCTTTGAAGTTTCTGAAAATATCTCATCGAGGCAGATTTTAATTATATGCTGGACCGAGCTTCTTTTAATCGAACCGGTATCATACTTGAGGTCATTCAAGAAAGTGAGTGCATTTATGGCGGTCTCTTTGAATGAGTCGTTCTTTGAAGCGAATCCCCTGATGGTTTCGATTGCGAATCTCAGGCTGTTTGAATCCATCTTTACTATTTCACTTTTTATCAAAGCGCATATTTCACGGGCGGCCTGGGCCCTGTCTCTTTCAGTAAACAGGGATTCAATTCTGCTTCCAATTGCCTTGCATGATGCGGTTATCTTGATCTTGCCCTTAACATCGCAGGAGGTCTTGTCTTTCGGGATGATAATTGCCTTTCCGAATTTGTCTGTGCATGTAAGGGTTTTTGAGCCCGAACCGTCTTCAGAGTCCTTAAGGTTGAAAATGAATGAGCCGCCGTCCGTATAGCTGCCGCCTCTTGCATTCCAGTACTTGTCCGCAATGGGTTTGAATCGAGGATCTTCCCTTTCAAGTGAAATCAGAGTGGCGTCGATGGCCTGCTTTTCTGAGCAGATAAGTCCTATCTGAACCTCGCCGTCCTGAAGGGCGAATACCTGAGGCCTCAGCATTGCGGTATCCGTAATGCCTATAAGCTGGAACTGGCTGTTCTTGACATCGTTCCTGGCTATGATGAAGAACCAGGGACCGTCCGGAGATGCATTTACATGGTGCGTCTGTATGACCTTGTAAAGCTCCTGCTTTTCCTTCGGCAGCATGTCGAAGTCCATTTCGGATGTGGGAGCCATCGCCTCGATTAAATACTCAAGGGGATATTTGTATACCCGGCTCCAGAGATCAAGCAACAGTGCGGCTTCCTCCGTATCGGTAAGGAACAGCGGGTGGTAGTTCCTCTGCTTGAGGTATTCGTAAACCGACTGATAGTTTGCAAAGTCTCCGTTATGAACCAGGGCCTCGTTAAGCGCACTGAAGGGGTGGCAGCCGCCCGGATGCCATACGCGGCCGCGTGTAGGATATCGCTGATGGGCAAGCCATGCATGAGCCTTGAAGTTGTCGAGCTTGTAATACTTCACCACGTTCTCGGCATAGCCGACTATTTTAAGAATCATCATGTTCCTTCCGTGGGACATGACGAATGCCTTTTTTTCACCTAGCGAGGCGTAATACTTCGTGTTTATTTTGAAGCTGTTCTGATAGACGAACTCGTCTTCAGCATCCCGCCTGTCCAGGGAATTGAAATTGTTATCTTTTATATACTTGTCGAGGATACTATCCTTGACGCGGACAAAATAACGCATGATATCGGGAGGCCTTACATCAAGACCGATGCTTTTGTAGTCTTCTATGGTCGGAAGCTTTTCGGATTTATCAATTTTAAAGAAAGGCTTGATGAAATTATCTTCAATTTCGGATGCGACGCTTTCGTCAAGGAGCGCAATGTGGAGCATGTAATCGTTGTCGAGCACCTCCCGGGTTATGCCGAGTGCCTCGGGAACGAAGCCGACAGCGCCTATTCCGCCTCCTTTTCCATTGCCCCTGTTGTGCATCTGCACGGAAGGCTCAAAGATGTTTTTCCCTGTAACCGGGATGGAACTGATGAATCCCGTGACTCCGCAACCGCCTTCTTCTTCCAGGTTCGGGGCGAGTTTCGGAACTTCGCTTATTATTCCCGTCCGCGACAATAATATTTTTTCTGCGTTATCCATTATATGAATACCCCACTTTATTTGCTGTAATCCACGTGCTCGAGCAGATCTGTACGTCCGACCAGTTCCTTTACGCTTTTCATGCCGAACTTCTGCAGGATATCGACAAGCTGAAAATTCCATGCATGATACATATTTGTAAGCCTCTGCGTTGCCCATTCCTCGTTGAACAGGTCGGCCAATTCGGAGTCGGTCGAAGCAATGCCGCGAGCGCATCCCCGTCCCGATTCACAATTGCCGCAGCGGACGCATTCAAGAGATACCATTTCGGCTGTTCCGATAACAGCGCCGTCCGCGCCAAGACAGATGGCCTTGGCCAGATCATGGGCCGTTCTTATTCCTCCCGAAGCGATGAGAGTCATGGCGTCGCGGGCCCCTTCTGCGACAAGGAAGTTGTGCACCTTGGAAATGGCATATTCGATGGGCATGGCGATATTCTTTTTCGCAATGTCTGGAGCAGCGCCGGTACCGCCGTAGCCGCCGTCGATGTGGATGATATGTGCGCCTGCATAGAATGAACCTACTGCAACCATATCGACGTCATTGGGAGTGGACACCTTGACCGAAACAAGGGCGTTCGGATTCATCTCCTTGATCCAGTCTATGTGCTTCTTGTGGTCTTCAATCGAATATACCGAGTGGAAAGGGAAGGGTGAGAACAGGGATGTTCCCTGTACCGCCTCTCTCATTCTGGCGACGCTTGCCGTATTCTTTTCGCCGAGAAGGTGTCCGCCAAGTCCCGGTTTCGCGCCCTGTGCATATTTGAATTCCACTATCCTGACCCGCTGAATGGTTTCTTCACGCACTCCGAAAAGACCGGTTGCAACCTGAGTGATCACATGGTTATCATAAGGGTGCAATATTTCCGGGTAGCCGCCTTCTCCCGTACATGTGAAAGTATTCCAGATTGAAGCGTTTCTGGCCTTTGATACCATGGTGGGAAGGCTGACCGAACCGAATGACATTCCGCCTCCGTATACGGGAGTGGAGATGACGACATTGGCCCTGCCGTCATTCCTGCGGTTGAGCTCAATGGCGGTTGAAATTTCATCCCTTTGAACTTCCGGAGGGTTATCCGGGAATTTAAAGCGCAATTTGTCGAAACCGCCGCCCGAATTTCCCACATTGTATTCCAGATCCTTGCGATCCGGTGGATAACCGGTCTCCGCCATTATCCATGTAGCGGTGATCATATCGGCAGTCCAGCGGTAGTCACCGAGCGTTTCATACATTGGATTGTATGTGAGCGTTAAGGCCTTTCTCGGACATTTCGCAATGCAGCAGAAGTTTCGTTCAAGGCATTCGAATCCAATGCATTTATAGTCAATCGGAGGTTTTACCCTGTTGTGTCCCTCCAGCCTCTCATGGACGCCGAACGGGCATGTATTTGCGCATGTTCCGCAGTTTATGCAGGCATCGGACCTTGTGACCTTGTACTTGGGCACATTATGTTTGAACCTTGAAGGTGTTTCCTTGATTTTTACTGTTGATGGTTTCATAAGTTCACCGCTTCTTTTTTCTTGAACAGTCTGCCGAAAGTGTCATTGTCTATGTCTTCAAAGAAGATCGCCCTGCCGGTTTCTCCCCGTAACCTCCGGGCCTCCCTGATTCCCATTGCGCCCATCATTTCCAGTATCTGGGAATGCCATGCCCCCATGAGATTGATGACTCTCTGGGTGAGAGTTCTGGCAGGCACTTTGTCAAGTCCGACAGGGAAAACGAGCAGTTTTTCCGGCCCCTCGAACAATCTGGCGCCAAAGCCTATCATGATGGGAAGGTCTATTGCAGTCAGGTCCGCACCGCATAGCATGGCCTTGGGGACGTGTTCCGCCATTGATATCCCGCCGGAAAAGATAAGAGTTACTTCATCACGGATCTTCTCATCGACGAGCCTCAGATGAACCGAACGGATGATGTCCTTTACAAGACGGCCGTCTTCACCGCGGCCGCAATAGTCCGTGACTACGTGAATCACTTCGGCGCCGTCATGTGCGAGAGCAGAAACGATGTCTTCAATATCGTTTCCGGCCTTGACGCGGACTATTGCTACAGCATCGCTCAATTTCGAAATCCTGTTCCTGGTTTTCTGAAAATTTTCTTTTGATTCTGCATTGTATTCAAAAGATATCAGATTTGCATTTTTAAGGAGCGCCTTGTGTTCATCCGCATTGTCTAAATCGATTAAAGGAATGATATTCCCGCTGTATTTTTCCACATCCTTGCCGATATCGTCTGCGGGCATGATTATGAAGGTCGAAAGCTCGGATGCAGCCTTTAACAGGGCTGTCAGGACATTATCGCTGATGTCTTCAGCCGGAATATCGAAAATAATCGGGATAGGAATATCAACGGTTTTGTTGATTTTTGAAATCAGCTTTCCGTTCTCATCAAATTTCAGGTGATTCAGCTTTCTTCCGAGTTCGACAGCGGTGCTTATATATTCTCGGCCGTGGATGCCGTCTCTGGTAGGTCTCACAATTTCAGACATGTCGGTCCACATTCCGTCAAAGCCTTCTCCGGTAAACGGCCCCCGGTATCCTGCTCCGGTAACCGGAACCTTTCCATCCTCGGACTGCTTGAACAGTGTAATGAACATGTCAGGCTTCCAGAACGAGCCTCCGATGTTCCTGAAATCCATATCTATTGATTTTTCAAGAGCGCCCCTAGGACATTCCTGTATGCACCTGAAGCAGTTCCTGCATACAACCGTGTTCGGATCGGCCATTTTCCTGGGGTCGCGTTTGCCCCGTTTGTGCGCTTCGTAGATGCACACTTTAGTGCATTTGCCGCAGTTGATGCAGTTTTCTCCGCGGACAATCTTGAACTTGAAGACATTGTCCACCTGAAGAGGCGTAACTTTGGTACTAATGTGATATTTTTTCGGCATCGTCGTTTTCCTTTCTTAACTCACTACTATCAACTCACAGCCGGTTATATATCAGCTGTTCATTTCCACCATGTCCCAGTATTCGCTGCTTTCATCAACCTTCTTGAGGAATTCGACTATATCCTTTTCGGGTCTGCCGAACCGGGATTCAATCTTTTTTTCCAGTGTTTCCCATAGCGTCATCAGTTCGAGATTGGTCTGGCATATCTCCTCGCATGCCTTGCATTTCATGCACATGAATGCCTTTGCCGCCTCTTCGGGTGTGATGTCCTTGCCTTCCGAAAGCTTCTTTGCAAGGGCTATCTTGCCTTTCGCAGTCACGGCCTCGTCTTTTGTGACAAGATAGGCAGGGCATACAGCGATGCAGTTCCCGCATTTGGCGCATGCATGAGTTGTGAGTTCGAAATCCAGTCTGTCAACCTTCTTGTTCCTTCCGAAAATCAGGATGATTATCATGCCGATTATAGGAGAAAAGAGCGAAAGAAGACTCATAGATATATTGAAGAAAAGAGGATTGAAAAGTCCACGGGTGATGATGTTGGAATCGACACTGAAGAATTTGCCCGGATTGAGGATATTGTTAGGATCGGCTTTGTGTTTGTATGCCCTCAGTTCGAACTGCTTCTGTTTGCTGTAAAGGTAGTCTATGAAAGAGGCATTCCAAAGCCCAAGACCGTATGGTTCGGCTCCCAGGCTTACGGCCGCCTTGGTCAGGAGAGAGACGAGAGGCATGCTGATGAAATATTTCTTGCTTCTCGAATCGCAGAGGAAAGTTGCCATGATGAGCGCATTGTGCCCGTCGATGATGTATGAGTCTATGCAGACTTCCACGCCGAAATACGTACCCGTTTTCTTCGCTTTTAAGGTGAATGCGGCAGCGGATTCGATCGGGATGATAATTTCACTGGCAAGTATTGTGGGTCCGAGCCTTTTAGTCTTCATACCGAATAGGCGCTCGTTCCAGAGATAATTGGATACATACGAGGGGGCCTCTTCCACGCTGGCATTCAATGCCATGAATTTCAGAAACCCTTCGTTGTCTTCCTCGCTCCCGAATTCGACCATCACAGCCGCTGACTTTTTGAATATTGCCGCATGCAGCATCTCGTTTATGTCGCCGAGATGGTTTTCATCTACGAAGCGTATCACATTGGGATTGAGCTTCTTTTCTTTGATGGTTTCCGTGAGTTCTCTTATGAATGCAAATGCCTCTTTGTCGTTTGCAAAATAAAGGAGATGAGGATATGTCGCCTGCGGTACGTCACGCAGCTTGAGAGTCACTTCGGCTATAATCCCGAATTCACCTTCAGTAGAAACGAAATAGTTGAATTCATGGTCATCCGGGGTGAGTGTCTTTATCTCTCCCGAGCCTGTTACAACAGTCATCGAGACGATATGCTTCGATATGTGGCCGTATCTGAAGCTGTTGATGCCGTAGCCGCCGGTTGAAATCCATCCGCCTACAGTGGAAAACTTGCTGGAAGGGTATGACATCAGGCACAGGCCGTTCTTTTTTGCGGTGATATCGATATCGCTCCATCTGGCGCCTGCTTCGACCGTCACGGTCTTCTTTTCTACATCAAGATTGAGGATTCTCCTCATGGGAGAAAGGTCCATCACTATCCCTGAATTTGTCGGAATGACACCCCCGAATCCCCAGGATGCAGCGCCTCTGGCTATTACAGGGAATTTTTTATCGTTTGCGAATTTCAGTACCTTCTGAATTTCAACCACATTCCTGGGCTGTACGACAAAATCAGGCATTGTTTTAAAGAACGTTTTCGTCATGATCTGGGGGACATCGCCTATATCATGACTGTAAGTCTCCAGTTCCTCGATCCTGTCGATAACTTTGATATCGCCTTCGGCCTTTTTGAAATCCTGCGCTAATGTTTTCATAGTTTAAATGTCTCTTTCGATTGCTTTCGTTATTTTAATGCCGTGCAGACAAAGCATTGAATTTGATTTCAGCAAGATATATGCCAGAACTGGATTAGAAATATTGCAGTTTATATGTCTTTGCGTATAGGCGGCAATGTGAAGCCCGCTGTGTGTTCATGAAAAAGGCAGATACCTGAATACATAAATGAACCATCGGAAATATTGAAACAATAATGTTGTAAAGTACAATAATGTTTCAGAAATATTGAAATAAATATTATATCAATCCATCATGCGATGCAACATTATTCAGTCTTGAAAAATGTTAACAGTACGCTTATTGACGGCTTTTATCCTGATATCTGATGCCTTACGGCTGCAAAAGGTTTTTGTGGTATATTTATTGTAAAGAGATAACAAATATATCAAGAGGTGGCCGCATGGTATTTTCTGCAAGAGTTACTACCGGTGTCGAGGGGCTTGATAAAATAATCGACGGCCTCAGAATGGGAGATAACGTTGTCTGGCAGATAGAAAATATAAACGATTACAGGAAGCTTGCAGAGTCATTTGTAAAAAGCGCCATCAAGGAGAAGAGGCGTGTCGTCTACATGAGATTCGGCCATCACGAGCCTCTGTTTGCACCGGACTCGGGCCTGAAAATATATTCGCTTAATCCCGACGCAGGTTTCGAAGGGTTTTCGTCTGACGTCCATAAGATAATCACGAATGAGGGCAGGGACGTATTCTATGTTTTTGACAGTCTGTCCGATCTGCTTTCATCATGGGCTACCGACCTGATGATCGGCAATTTCTTTTTTATTACATGTCCCTATCTCTTCGACCTCAATACGGTTGCATATTTTGCGCTTCTGCAGAACAGGCACTCACACCATACCGTTGCCAGGATCAGGGAGACGACGCAGCTTCTGATGGATGTTTACAGCACCGGAAAAGATTTCTATGTGCACCCTTTAAAGGTATGGAAAAGATATTCCCCCACGATGTTTCTGCCCCATTTGAAAGACGGTGATACCTTTGTCCCGATAACGAGAAGCCTTGATGCCTCCAGGCTTTTGTCGCAGATATCGAAAAGATGGGACGAATCAACAAGAAGGCAGATGGATTACTGGGACAGGCTTTTCCTTCAGGCCGAAGAGATGCAGTCAAGAGATGTCAGCCCCGATGAAAAAAAAACCATGATAGACCAGCTTTGCAGGATCATGCTTGTAAGGGAACCCAAGATGCTGGACCTCGCCAGAGAGAATTTTACTCTTGATGATCTGCTTCAGATAAAGACAAGGCTCATAGGCACAGGATATGTCGGCGGCAAAACAGTAGGGATGCTGCTTGCAAGAAAGATCCTTACGACGGATACCAGTATCGGGTATGAACAGTATTTTGAACCCCATGACTCTTTTTTCATCGGTTCGGATGTCTTCTATACATATATCGTTCAGAACGGCTGGTGGAAGCTGAGGATGAAACAGAAGACAAAGGAAGGATATTTCAAGGTCGCCAGAGAGCTTAAGGATGCAATGGCTAACGGTATTTTTCCTGATGAAGTAAAAGAGCAGTTCTTCCAGGTTATCGAATATTTCGGGCAATCCCCCATAATAATAAGGTCTTCCTCTCTGCTTGAAGACTCTTTCGGACACGCCTTCGCAGGTAAATACGAAAGCTTTTTCTGCGCGAATCAGGGTACGCCTGAGGAGAGATATATCCAGTTCGAGGAGACGGTCAGGAAGGTTTATGCATCGACAATGAATGAGGATGCGCTTATTTACCGGAGACAACGCGGGCTGGAGGACCGTGACGAGCAGATGGCGCTCCTTGTGCAAAGGGTTTCAGGTTCATACAGGAAAGATTATTTCTTTCCTGACCTTGCAGGTGTGGGGATGTCGTACAATACCTTTGTCTGGAAGAAAGGGATGGATCCGGGCGCGGGAATGCTGAGACTTGTCCTTGGCCTCGGGACGCGCGCCGTCAACCGTATAGAAAATGATTATCCGAGGATGGTTGCTCTGGATGAACCTCTATTGAGGCCTCATGCCGGGATGAAGGATTTGAGGACATACTCACAGAGGAACGTCGATCTCATAAATATCAGGGAAAATGAGTTTCAGACCGTCTCCCTCATAAAAATGTTTGAAGAGGCTGTGGATATCCCCTTTGAGAAAATCGCAGTCCCTGATTATGAAATGACGGAACAGCTAAGGAAAACGAGGGGAGGAGATATAGAATCATGGCTCCTTACCTTTGACAGCCTTTTGACTGACACATCTTTTACAAAGGTTATGCACGGTCTTCTGAAAAATCTCGAAAAGGCCTACAGCTATCCGCTCGAGATCGAGTTTACGGTAAACTTCAATGATGTTGGGGATTTCAGGATAAACCTGCTTCAGTGCAGACCTTTACAGGTTATAGGTGTGGAAAAGAACATTGAATTCCCAGGAAAGATCGATTCAGACAAGGTGATTTTCAGCATGAACGGGAACTTTATGGGCGGCAGTATCGTTCAGCCTGTTGACAGGGTCATTTTCATTAAACCCGAGGCATACAGCGCCCTTCATCAGCAGGAGAAATACGAGGTGGCCCGGATTATCGGTGAACTCAACAGGATGATAGAAAACAGGAATGAGATGCCCGTAATGCTTCTGGGGCCCGGCAGATGGGGTACCACTACCCCGGCGCTCGGCGTACCCGTACATTTTTCAGAGATAAACAATATTGCTGTTATGGGAGAGATCGCACACTTAGACGGCAATCTCATGCCCGAACTTTCCTACGGGACGCATTTTTTTCAGGACCTTGTCGAAAACAGGATATTTTATGTTGCCGTATTTCCATGGGAAGATGGTGTTGTTTTCAATACCAAAAGACTTTTGAAAGGGAAAAGTATTTTAACCGGGCTGCTGCCCGAGGCGAAAAAATACAAGGATGTAATAAAGGTTTACGAGACAAAAGGATCTGGACTTAATGTTGTTTCCGATGTGGTAAAGCAAAGGATCATGTGTTTCTTCAAAGAGTGACATGACAGCATGTCTCTAAGTGCTTAATCAGGCAGGGACTGTCATTTTCCTTTCGACAGGTTTTACATCGACCCTGTGATGTTTTCTCCTGAGCTTTATATGAGCCGGTCGGATCACCTCGTTTGCGATCCAGAACTCCTCGGCCTTGTTCAGAGGTTTATCGTAGTACTCGTTCAGATAAAGAGGCTCGCCGATTTCCATCTTGAGTTTCAACGGGAACGCGAAGGGCAGACACAGTATGTCATCCGGCTTGTTGTCTTTTTTGAAAAGCTTTACTACCGGGCACGCCTCGGCGAAATTAATAAGCGCAACAGGCAGCACAGGAACTTTGTAATTGAGCGCAAGCCTTACAACCCCCGGGAAATATTCGAACACCGTATGCCTGTCCCTAAAAAGAGGGACATTCCCTTCGGGGAAGATGCAGACGAGGCCGGGGTAGTTTTCACCTCCCTCTTTAAGGTACGGGTCTGTGTATTCATGGCTTATGCCGCCTGGTACGCTGAGTGGAAGTCCTGACCCGACATACCATCTGCCCCATGCGTGGTTGATGAAGTGCCAGTCATCTACAATAAGAGTGACAGGTTCACGACTTTCGTGTGTGCAGTATGAAACCGCGAAGATGTCAAGCTCCATACCGCCCGGATGATTGGGGGCAAGGATTGCCGGTCCTTCAGGGATGTTTTCCCTGCCGATGACTTCAAGTCTGTGAAAATACCTGAAATATTTTTTTAAAAAGGCGATCTTGAATTTATTGTAGACCGCAAATTTACGGTGGTATTCGTTGGAAAGCATCTTGTAGGTCTGATAATCCATAGCCTCTCCTGTCCAAGCTGTTAAGGATATATGAATCTATCGGCCGGTTTTTACCAAGTCCGGCCTGGATCCATATATAAAATATTAAGATGAAAGGGTATGCAAATTATTGGTAATCAAGCCTGAATTTCCTGAAAGCATGAAATTCAAACAATTCCGGCAACTTTTTTGAGTTCGGCCAGCAGGTTATCCTCGATTTCGATCGATCCCGTTTGCAGGCGCTTTCTGGCAAGAGAGTTTTCTTTTTCTCCGGGGAGGAATATTTCATCGACACCGGGCAGCTTTTTTGTAGATTTCACCTTGAGAATTATTTCCGAGACATTCTTTTTGAGCTGGTCCCTGCCGGCAAGTAGTTCTGGGTCAACGGCCAGTATAAAATGTCCCCAGTTGCTTTTACTGTTTCCGATGCCGCAGAAAGCCGCACCTGCCAGCGGGCCTGCCAGTATCTCGGCAATGAGAGCAAGTCCGGAACCCTTGAAGCTGCGGTCGAATGAGCGTATCGCGCCGGCGATTGCCTTTTTAGGGTCGGTTGTGGGCTCTCCCTGGGCATCATAGGCCATATCACCAGGGATGCTCCTTCCAGCGGTTACCGCTTCGACGAGACCGAAATACGAGGTGGCTGCAGTTGACATATCGAGAACAATCGGGTCGGGTTCGGCCGGAATCGCTACCGCTATCGGATTTGTGCCGAAGACAGGTTCATACGAGCCGTAAGCGGCAACCCTTTCGGGCGATCTGCTGAAAACAATACCGATGAACCCCTTCAATGCCAGACGGGATGCATAATATCCTATGGCACCGGAAGACGTGCTCGTGTTGAACGTAGCTGCAACGGCAAGTCCTGATTTTTCCGCTTTTCTTAAGACCTGCTCGATGGCCCTGTCCATGACAATCATGGCATGGTTCTGATTGCCGTTGATCTGAACCGAAAGAGTGGTTTCCTTTTCGATTGTAATCTCAGGGGCATTCTGGTTTTTCGGTATCCCCTTGTCGATAAGCTTGACAATGCCCTGATTATTGTCCCTGAGCTGTGCATATAAAAGCACATCACTTATAACCCTTACTTCGTCATCGGTGTAGCCGTAATGCCTGACAGCCTTTGCAGTGATCTCTCTGAGTTCATCAACTGATATTTTCATTATACGTTCCTCTGTATAAATAATATATTGTTAACCTTTCGCTTCTATTTATAGCTGTCCTTATGAACATCTTTCACGGCACGGCCCGATGGGTCGGCCATTCTGGCAAATGCCGCATCCCATTTGATTGCAGTGGGTGTAGAACAGGCAACCGACGGTCCGCCCGGGACGCACTTCGCGGCACTGTCGAGCGGAAAGAA
The DNA here is from genome assembly GCA_036567785.1 of Desulfomonilia bacterium. Lineage (NCBI taxonomy): Bacteria > Pseudomonadati > Thermodesulfobacteriota > Desulfomonilia > Desulfomonilia bacterium. The sequence goes on from DATCTV010000062.1 coordinate 88,193, forward strand.
CTCGTGAAAGATTGAACGGTAGTAATAGGCCTCCTTGGTTGAAGGCGTGTTGACTGGGAAGCGGTAGTGCGCGTTCTCCATCTGCACGTCGCTGACCGTAGTTTCAGCGACTTCTTTCAGGGTGTCTATCCAGTTGTAACCTACGCCGTCGGAGAACTGCTCCTTCTGCCTCCATGCAACCTCGGGGGGGAGATAATCTTCAAATGCCTTCCTGAGTATGTACTTTTCTATCTTTTCGCCAGTGCACATCTTGTCTTCAGGATTGATGCGCATGGCTACATCCATGAATTCCTTGTCTAGGAACGGCACCCTGCCTTCCACGCCCCAGGCTGCAAGCGACTTGTTCGCCCTCAGACAGTCGTATTTGCTCAGCATGGAGAGTTTTCTCACCGTCTCTTCATGAAATTCTCTGGGATCAGGCGCCTTGTGAAAATAAAGATATCCTCCAAAGATCTCATCTGCGCCTTCTCCTGACAGCACCATTTTAACGCCCATAGATTTTATCTTCCTCGACATCAGATACATAGGAGTTGAGGCCCTTATCGTGGTCACATCATAGGTTTCAATATGATAGATCACGTCTCGTATCGCATCGAGGCCCTCCTGAACGGTAAATGTAAAGTTATGGTGCACCGAGCCTATGTGGTCGGCAACTTTCTGGGCTGCTGCGAGATCGGGCGAGCCTTCCAGCCCAATGGCGAAAGAGTGCAGCTGCGGCCACCATGCATCCTTGAGACCTCCTGTCTCAACGCGTTTTGCCGAATACTTTTTGGCAACGGCCGAAACGATTGAACTGTCGAGCCCGCCTGAAAGAAGAACACCATAAGGGACATCGGACATAAGCTGGCGCTCAACCGCCTCCTCAAGTGCCCTGTGCAGTTCTTTGATGCTGGTGCTGTTGTTCTTTACGTTGTCATATTCCATCCAGTCCCTTTTGTACCACTCGACCGGGGCTTTTTCCCTGCTGCAGTAATAATGGCCCGGGGGAAACTCCTCAACCTTGTTGCAGACGCCCATCAGGGCTTTCATTTCAGAAGAAACAAAGAAATTGCCGTGTTCGTCATGCCCGGTATAAAGCGGAATTATTCCAATATGGTCGCGGCCTATCAGGTATATGTCGTTTTCGCTGTCATAAAGGACAAAGGCGAAAATGCCGTTTAAATCCTCAAGAAAATCAATGCCTTTTTGTCTGTAAAGGGCCAGAATGATCTCACAGTCGGATTCTGTAAGGAAATTGTATGGTTCCTTGAGCGTTTTCTTGAGATCCTTGTGGTTGTATATCTCACCATTTACGGCAAGTGCGAGTTTCCCGTCTTCTGAATAAAGGGGCTGTGCGCCTTTGTTGACATCGACTATCGAGAGTCGTTCATGCGCGAGTATGGCCTTTTCGCTGACATATATCCCGCTCCAGTCAGGCCCCCTGTGGCGCATCTTACGGCTCATCATAAGGGCTTTAGCCCTCAGTTCCTTCAAATCCGACTTTATGTCAAGAATTCCAAGTATTGAACACATCTTTTTGCTCCCTCACAGCTGTTGAGCTGATAAATTGTTATGCATAATCAAAGAAAGGTTTTATCAGCTTAATGGCTGGTTTCTGCACGCAGGCAGATCTTCTAAATCGCATCTTTTCCCCGTTCACCAGTTCTCACCCGTATTACATCCTCAACAGGCATGATAAAAATTTTGCCGTCGCCGATTTTGCCTGTTTTCGCGGTTTCAGTGATCTTTGATATGACGGCCTCGGCCATCTCCTTTTCAACTACGATCTCGATCTTGATCTTGGGAATCAGGTCAACGAAATATTCTGCACCGCGATAAATCTCCTTGTGGCCCTTCTGTCTTCCATAGCCTTTGACCTCGGTTATGGTCATGCCCTTGATGCCGATCGAGCTTAAAGCCTCCTTTACCTCATCAAGCTTGAACGGTTTAATGATTGCCTCAATTTTTTTCATATTTCCTCCATGTATTGAATTGACTAACGGCTGTAGGCGGTTTCACTGTGTTCGCTCAAATCCATGCCCATTACCTCGGATTCAGAGGTAAGCCTCAATCCTATGAATTTATCGATTATCTTCAAAAGGAGCCAGCTTGCAACAAATACAAATGATCCGATTGCTATAACAGCAAGCGCCTGTACCCCGATAAGCGAAAGGTTCCCGTTTATGAGGCCGTCTGAACCAGCAGGATTGATTGCCTTCGATGCGAATACCCCTACGCATAAGCTGCCGATTATCCCGCCCAGACCGTGAATGCCCACTACATCGAGGCTGTCGTCATATCCGAGCCTTGATTTGGCGGTAACTGCGGCATAGCATGCGCCGCCGGCCAGAAGTCCGATGATTACTGCTGAGTTCGGACCTACAAAACCCGATGCAGGAGTTATGGTCGCAAGGCCGGCAACAGCACCTGATGCCGCACCAAGTGTTGTAGGTTTGCCCCTGTGAATCCATTCAACGGCAACCCACATGGCCATACCTGCCATTCCTCCAAAATGTGTGGCTATATATGCGTTACCGGCAACGGCATTGGCAGCAAGTGCACTGCCGCCGTTGAATCCGAACCAGCCGAACCAGAGAAGGCCGGTACCGAGGAGCGTCATGGGCAGACTGTGAGGAATGAATTTTTCATGGCCGTACCCCTTTCTTGATCCGGTGGCAAAAGCAGCGGCAAGTGCAGCCGCACCACAGGAAAGGTGCACCACAAGTCCGCCCGCAAAGTCTAGAACACCCATGTTCTTAAGCCATCCCCCTGTCCCCCATACCCAGTGGCAAACTGGGTTGTATACCAGGACTGCCCAGAGCACGCTGAAAAGAAGGAATGGTCCGAATTTTATTCTCTCTGCAAAGGTGCCGGTTATGAGAGCGGGTGTGATTACAGCAAACATGCACTGAAAAATCATGAATACATTGTGAGGGATCGTAGCAGCGTAATCAGGGTTGGGAACTGATGATACACCGCGAAGGCCTATCCATGCGAGACTACCGGTTATGCCTCCGACATCGGGTCCGAATGACAGGGAATAGCCGAGATAAATCCACTCCAGGGTTATCAGGGATATGAGTATGAAGCTCTGCATGATTGTGCCGAGGACATTCTTGCCTCTGACCATGCCTGCATAGAATATTGCAAGGCCTGGAGTCATAAGAAGTACCAGAGCGGATGATAAGAGTACAAATGCAGTATCGGCCGCTTGAATATGTTCCATATAAAAAACCTCCGAAGGATTTTATCTGTATTAGCAACAGGAATGCCAGATACGCTTGATACCTAACCACGGATTAATAAAACGGAAATTAGTCATAAGGGTTTTCAAGGTGGCACATAATTGTATATTTCTGATATGTTGAAACAATAATGTGAGTCAAATAATCATAGTCTGGCCAGTTGTTTGAATTCTGCAGGAACTGTATTATGATTAAATAGCTTATGATTTCAAAGGTATAATATCTTTAACGGTTTATATAAATTGTTGGCACATGAATTGCTGAATATATACTATTAATATGATCAAGATAACATGATAATAAAATCAGACCGCAAATGCGGATGAAAAAATACAGGAGGACTTTATGACTTTTATAGGCGAGGATCTATTCCATTTCCAGGCGTCACTTATTCAACAGGGCTCTTCTTTTGAAGAGTTCATAAAAGAGAACTACATCAACAAATGGATTGGCGATACTGTATATGCAGCAATGAATGTACGCACCACAATGGTGACTGCCGTACATAACTTCCTGGAAAATGAAGGACTCCTTAATCTTGAAAGGGTTCAAATGAGTCCGATTACCGACCCTCTGGCCCATGATGTCGAACATGTGCCTGTGATTCATTACAAGGGCATGCCTTATGTTACCACTCATTCGATGATTTACCATAAGTTTATGGCTTGCTTTAATCCCAGGTTCAAAGGCATATTCGTTGATTCTCCGAATGTCAGGCTTGAGATTGAAAGTCCGCAAAGGAAGCAGCGCGGCAAGTATCTGATAGACTTTTCCCAGATAGACATCGAACTCAGAAGGGGAAGGGATATTGATTTTGAAACATACAAGAAGGAACCAGAAAAGGTTAAGGCAATCCTTAAGGAAGATCTGGAAAAGGCTTATGACTTTTTCGAGAGAATGCTGATTCATGCGGTGAAGGCGATTATAGAAAAGAATGAAGACGATCTGAAGGCATTGGATGTGGCTGTCGATGTTCCTTCTCAGCCGTTTCCGAGACTAAAGAACGATGAAATCCTTAAAAAATACGGGAGGGCCGGTGCGGAAACCGGAGCGGGAGAGGAAGCAGACTCCCAGTTCTTCTGGATAACGGGACTTATGCGTGAAAATTATGATCTCATTTATCCTTACATTCAGAAAGACGGCAGCAAGATTCCCATTTCATCATTCACTTCCGATATGATCTACAACTATGACATATGCGTCAAGGCCAGGAGCAGATCCACAGGAAAATATATGCCTGCCCTTGAGATACTTTCCGGAGCTGTCCGGGAATGGCTTTATGAGCCTATTGTGGAAAGGCTCATTGACAACAAGGTCATAGTTGAAAGGCCGGTTTTCAAAGAAGGCAATATAACCAATATCGACATACTGGACGGGTACGGGCCATTCCTGGCGGCCGTTCATATGAAAGACGCCAATGGCAAAGCATATTTCCCTGATACTTTCGGCGGAGGTCTTGGGGTGGAACGCTTGCTTTACGGTCTGTTGAGGGGCAGCAAGATAGAAAAGATAGACGATGTCACATTCTTCGGCAAGAATCCCGATTCGTTCCCCATATTCCTTTTCTAGTCTTAAATGCAGGAGAGAGGCGTTTTAACGCTTCTCTCCTGACCTTGTTCAAAAATTAATCCTGTACTGTTGAAAATGATGTTATTGAAGTCGTTGAGAATATGTCCCCGTAAATATCTTCAATCGTTGCTTCAACAACAATATTGTATGTGGTATCAGGAGAGAGGTCGCTGTCTGGAATAAAAAGTATTATATTGGCAGACGCCTCAATTAATGACCCGTGCACAAAATGGCCGGTATCCGTATTTATCAGATAAAAATTTTCATATAAGTAAATCGTATCCCAGTTCAGATCATAGTTGAATTCAACAGTGATGGCCTGGTTTAAAGGCACATTTCTCGCACCGTCTGCCGGGCTTATTGATGTGATGCTGAACAAGTCATCATCAGAGCCCGAATTGCAGGCAGATATAAGAAATAAAACCATCAGGCCAACAACGAAAGAAGTTATTTTTTTCATTTTGAAGAATACTCCTCTTTATTTTTTGATAAGAAATGAATCGGCATTTTTCGGTATTTTCTGAAAATTATTTTTATGACTGTAATAAAACACGAGTTATCAGAATGTTTATCTGATTTATAAGAGAACTTGATCCGGTTATTAAAAAAAGATGCCGCTCAATGATTATGAGCGGCATTCTTCATTACTTGGACTGCTTCAAGCTATTTTTTAATTTGATAGTCAACGGCGGCTTCGACCCTTCTATTCTTCTGTCTGCCCTGTGCGGTCTTGTTGTCTGCAATGGGTTTTTCAGGCCCATAACCCACTGCTTTCAACCTTGAGGCATCAACACCAAGTTTTTTAACAAGATAATCCTTCACGGCATCCGCCCTTTCCTGCGAAAGTTTTTTGTTGAAGGCAGCGGGACCAGTGTTGTCGGTATAACCTTCAATGACTACTTTCAGATCGGGATGTTTTTTAAGAATATCCGCGAAGTTGGCCAGTTCATCATCAAATCCGGGTTTTATGGTTGCTTTGTTGGTATCGAACATCACATCAATTGTTGCCCTTCCTTTTTCAATGATAGCTTTTTCGTCACCAACCGGTGCGGCAACAGGTGCAGGTGCAGGGGCCGGGGCCGGTACAACAACCGGGGCAGGAGCAGGTGCCGGTTTAGGTGCTTCAACTACTACAGGTGCTGCAACTGCAACAGGCGCAGGCTTGGGTTTGTCGCCCAGATAGCAGCCGAGTCCCAGGGTATATTCCAGGTTATTTACAGGGTTTCCGTCAAAGGCCTTGAAGACAAGAAGATGACGGAAGTCTGCTCTTATGAACCAGTCTTCCGATACGAATATCCTTGCACCAGCTCCATAACCGGCCACGAAGTTGTCTTTATTCGGCGCACCTTCGACATTAATATTCCTGTCACCCAGTCCTACTGCCAGATACGGTACAAACCGGCTTTCGGGCATTAAATAAATAAGGCCTTCCAGCCTGTATCCCATGAGACTTACATCAGTTCCTTCTTTTACCGATGTATCCCCATACATTTTGTTTCTTTTAATATCTGATGCACCCAGTTCCAGAGGTATTTCCAGACCGAAATATTCCGACATATCATAGCCTAATCTCAGCATTCCAATAGGCGCCAGATTTATTTCTTCCCTCGAATCAAAGGTGTAGCCGCCTCCTGACAGCGAAAATGTAATACCACTGTCCCTGTTTACAGCATAGGCCTGGAAAGTGAATCCTATCGTAAACATTACCGCCAGTATCAAGACTCTTTTCATACTCACACTCCCCCTTAATATTGGTTTGTAGAACTAATTTAATAATAATCCTTATTTATTATGGAATCAAGTGATTGAGATTTATGTTGAACTTTAGGGTTCCTGTTTTTTATCTGTCTGTTGTTTTGAAAATAAGGCATGTGTGTCTTGTGGCCGATACAGCGCTATGGTAAAAAAGCGCATATGAAAGGTTTTAATGGGGAGGTTCTGATGATGCGCTGCTTGATATTATATTCAATGATTATTTTTGTTGCGATCCTGTCCGGTTGCGGCAACAGTACCTATTCCGATGTTCATTCGTCGGATAATGCACAGCCTGCCGTATTGAAATCGGAAAATGCTTTAACCGTGAGCATCCCTGAAATACCGTTCAAACAAAATTCAGCTGTAAAGATAGACAGGGAAGTGATTGAGACGTTCGCGCGGCAGTATGTCGCTGAAAAGGCTGGAACATGGACAAACGAGGAGTTCTTTCTCGGATATCTGCCTCTTAAATCAGCAGACATGCTATGTGCTGCCACAGAGGGCGCGTACGAAACCCGGAGACTGCTCGGGAACCTCTACGTGTCCGGATATTTCGGTGGCGTATGGTTGAGGGATGCAATGGGCGGAGATACAAAAGAGGCTGAAACACTACTGTCTGGAACACTCTCGGATGGCACTGGAGAGACGATGGACTCTTACCCGGTTTCCGTGGTGTTCGATGTTCTCATGAAAGCTGCATCAATGAAAATCAAAAGGGCGGAATCCGGCGGACTGGCTTCCATTGCAGCATGCCGCCTTTCACTGCCGTCGTTTCTCCTCATATATGGATACAATTGGGGTTATTTCGATTACATACTCAACAACCCGCCCAATGGTGCGGGGGGAGTCGAACGGCCATGTTATTGCTCAAGAATGCTTGACTGCACCGTTGACGGGCTCAATCTTGAGATCCTTAACGAATATAAGGATGAACGTGACCTGCTTGAAACACCCCGAAAAGCAGGCGGAGTATCCGCTTTGAAATGGTACGAAATGAGCCTGTTGACTGGTATATGGGCCAATGGCGCGGTCAGTACGGGATCGGGAGTATGGAAAAATATCATGAACGGGGACATGGACAAGGACACATATGCCCTGCTGCTTGATCTTTCGGCCAGGTTCATGCTGGTGGCCGAGATGAGCATAATGCCCGCGATGAAGGGATATGCCGACAGTGATGTCGATGCATGCCGGTGCGGACTCCTCGAGCAGGCTGCAATGATAGTATGGGCGGGCAGCTATTTCATGGGACTCTCATCCGATGCCACTGCCGGAACATTCCCGTCAATAAACGGATTGTGAAAAGCTTCATTAAAGTTTCTGCATATCTGGTTCTGGCAGTCATTCTGCTGCTAGCGGCGTCTTTTGCCGTCTGTTTTGTTTATCCCGATGTTGCTGTTCTTAAAAAGAAAAATCCTGAAAAGACTTCGTTTATGAAATACAGGGAAAAACAATGGGAGAACAAAGGACTCGATAAAAAGATTAAGCAGAAATGGGTGTCTTTCAGCAGGATATCCCCTTATGTTGTAAAAGCGGTTATTATAGCTGAGGATGATAAATTCTGGCGCCATGAAGGTTTTGATTTTGTTGCGATGCAGAAGGCCTTTGAACAGGACATCAAAAAAAAGAAATTCAAGGTCGGGGGATCAACAATCAGCCAGCAGCTTGCAAAAAATCTTTTTCTTACACCGGCAAAGAATCCTTTACGCAAGATTAAGGAAGCCGTCTACACATGGCGGCTTGAGAAGAACCTTTCAAAAAAAAGGATAATCGAGCTCTATCTGAATGTCGCCGAATGGGGCGACGCAATTTTCGGGATTGAGGCGGCGGCTAGAAAATATTACGGGAAATCAGCCTCATCACTTGGGCCTGAGGAGGCCGCCAGGCTGGCAACCGTTCTTCCCAATCCCATCAGATTCAGCCCTGTCGGGAATTCAAGGTATGTGGCTAACCGCTCGGCGATTATATACAGGATCATGGTGCGCAGGGGGATTGTCATTGAAGAATACGTCGAGGTTATGAACTCACCTCAGGAAGACATATCAAATGAGGAAGGAACAGATGAAGAAACCGGTTCAGACGAGGGAGTCCTGACTGACACCTCAGGGCCGGATGTCCCTGATGCCGCTCAAAGAGAGACTGTTCCTGAAACAAAAGGCGAGCCTGCCCCCGATGACAACACAAGCAAAGACAATGGAGAGGGGAATGAAGAGTCTTGACTTAAGGGTGCAGGAGAATAATTTTGATTCATACAAAGGAGGTTATGAATAAACGCCGGATATTCATACTCATACTGTGTGTGCTGATTTCTTCAGCATTGTTTGCATCGTGTAAAGACACAAGACAAAAATCCTCAGGATCCATCGGGGATGTCATAGATCATATTCCAGAAAATCATTCAGCCGTTGGCGGAATTAAGGATTCTGGGCTTTCCGGCTACTTGGGGGATGTCTCGGAAAACCTTGGTGCCGGTCAGAATCTGGCAGCCGTATTATTCGGTGGTTTTATTATCATTGGGGTTTTTAACCTGATACTGTTTGCAATCCGACGAACTGATAAAACGCATCTCTTCTTCGCAATGCTCAGCATCACAGGCTCTCTATGGATTTTGATTTCCGGACAAGATGTAATTCCAATGATGTTTTTCGCTCATTCCCGGGATGTAACAGCAAAAATAGAATTTATTTGCCTTATCTTTACCCTGATAATATCCGGGAGATTCTTCAAACAGCGATATAAAGAGGAATTCGGCAAGTATCATGTCACGTTGATGGAAATCTTCGGTGCAGGCCTTATCCTCCTTTTTCTTTTGACTGACAGCAGGAATCACTTCCTCATGGTCCGGGCATTTTATCTGGCTGCCGTTTTTTATATCGCATTCATACTGTGGATGGCTGCAAATGCCATGAGCAGGAGAAGAAATGTTGATGCGATACTTCCTGCTGCAGGCATTGCCATGCTTCTTGCTTTTACGGGCGACATTGCGAGGATAAACGGGATAATGATATTTGATACCTCTTTGTCACCTTACGGGCTTTTTATATTCATTATGGTTCAAGCCCTTGTCTCTTCATACAGTTTTTTCATCATGCTTAAAGGTGAGGAGGAAATTACCGGTCACATCAGGTCAAAGACGGAAAGGCTCGAAGAATCGGAAAGGCATCTTAACGATATATACAATTCGATATCCTCCATGATTCTGACAACCGACGGTCAGGGAAGGGTGGTGAGCTCAAACCAGTCGGCCCGGAATGCCTTTCCCTCCCTGCTTAATACCAATGTTCCCCAGTTTATATGGAATCTCGATCCTTTGTCTGAAAAGCTCAAGACTGATATAAAAACGGCGTTTACCTCCCAGGTGCATTTTGAAGCCAGTAAAAAATATATTGATGACAATGAAGGCAGGTACTGCAGCATAACCTTATATCCCTGCAGAAATAAACAATCCGGGGGCGCTGTTCTCAGAATTGACGATATTACGGAGTTTGAAAAGAAGGATGAGCAGTTCAAACATGCCGAACGAATGGAGGCGGCAGGGACCCTGGCAGGTGGTCTCGCTCATGATTTCAATAATATACTCACGGGCATAACCGGCACGATCTCATTCGTAAACTATTCGCAGATGAAAGATAAGAAATACATCTCGAAAACTCTGGACAGGCTCACGCTTATCGAGAACGCTGCAGGAAAGGCCGTTACCCTTGTAAACAGAATTATGGCTTTGGCAAAAAGGCAGGATTTTGTCTGTACAGGTGTTGAGCTAAACCAGATGATGAGAAATGTTGTGAACATATGCCGTGACACCTTTGATAAGAGCGTTGATATCGTTCTGAAATGTTATCATGAAGATGCTTATGTATATGCCGATCCGGCGCAGTTGGAGCAGGTGATGATCAATCTGTGCATGAATGCCAATCACGCGATGACCATTATGAGAACAAGCGGTGACAAATGGGGCGGTGTCCTCACGATATCGATAAAAAGGATTGAGCCCGGGTCCGATGCTCTGATCCCGTATCCTGTGCTTTCTGACAGTTGCTGCTGGGCTGTCGATATAAGCGATAACGGCGTTGGAATCGATGACATCACAATGAAAAGGATATTCGAGCCGTTCTTTACTACAAAGGATATAGGGACCGGCCTAGGTCTGGTTATGGTTCAGAATATTGTGCAGCAGCATGGCGGAGTCGTTGAAGTCAAATCCGAGAGGGGAAGGGGAACGAATTTCAGGATTATCATGCCGCATTATTCTCCCGGTGTCATGGTGGTCAGGGAACCTCACAAGGAAGATCTTGTAAGGGGAGACGGTCTGATACTGCTGGCTGAAGAAGACGATATCCTGAAAAGGAGCACAAGGGATATACTTGGCTTGTGGGGGTATGAAGTAGCCGTTGCCGATGACGGAGTGGAGGCGCTCAGATTTTTCAAGAAACGGCACAAGAGCATAAAAGGTGTCGTCATGAACCTTTCGTTATCCCGTATATCCGGTAAGGAGCTTTATAAAGAAATAAGAAAAATCGATGGGCAGGTCAGGGTTGTTGCCGTCTCCGGTATAAGGCCTGATATGGAAATGCTCGATGCCTTGAGAAGGGATGATAACGGTTTCATTGAACTTCCCTACTCGATGATGGCGCTTCTGGAGAAATGCCGGGATGTTTTCTCCTTAAGAGGCGCCGAATGAAGAAGTCCAGTATGAAACCCGGTATGTTTCTGTTTTCATTTATGGTGTTTTTGCAGATTTGCGCAAACGGAAATCCTGTTTACGGCGATGAACACAAATGGATTCTTAAAGGGGCAGTCGATCTGATTACCCGGGATAAAGGGAACTCAGTTCCGGTAATGATCGGACAGGCCGTGATTCCAATCAAAGCTGCCGAAATAAAAGCTTCAAATAAACCGGCAGGCCCGGGAATTGGAGAGCGTCCGACAGACAGCCGCGATACAGGCACTTTTGCTGAAATGACGCTTTTGGGGTGCCTCCTTGTCATCGGTATATACAGCCTCATATTGTTTATCGTTACAAGGAAAGAGACCGTGTATGCATGGTTCGGAATTCTCTGCCTTTTATCATGCATAAGGATTACACTCATTTCTCATGTGCTCATCCCGGGAATTTTACATGCTCCAGGCAGTGGGACTTTCAATAAGGCCGGATTCATAACCTATGCATTGTTTCCGCCCCTGTTTGCAGCATATCTGAAAAGCCTGTTTGGAAAAGAGTTCAGGAATGCGGTCATCCGGATATTATGGGCAGTGGCAATCGTATCATGCATCATGGCGATTCTTATCCCGCAACCTTTTTACATCAGGATAACAAGATTATATGACCTTTTGAGTCTGGGTGTGGGAATATATTCTTTCATTATGGTTGCCACGGCCGGTCCCGGTGAACGAAAAAATTCATATATTATTCTTGCAGGAATAGCTCTTATTTGCCTCGGACTGTTGTATGATATTATTTTCAGGCACGGGGCTGCTTCAGGAGCAGGCGCCGCTTCTTATGCATTTCTGGCGTTTCTGATTCTGCAGATATGGTTGATTTCATCGAGGCTTATGTATTCATACAGAACAGTGATTGAGACGAGCGGGAATCTGAGGATAAAATCAAATGAACTTGAAAAATCGAAAAACCTCCTGGAATGCATTTTTAATACATTGACTTCACCTATTCTGGCTGTGGACAGCACCTTCTTTGTAACGGAAATGAATGCATCTGCACGCGGCTGCATTTATAAAGATACGGAAGATGAAATCTCAGGCAGAAAACTCTGGGAGATGATTCCAGTAAAGGATGACTATAAAAGAGCGCTTGAAGATGCCGTTAAAACCGCAATAAGTCTGAATTTGAGAGGCGAACGGATTATAAAAGATGATAACAGGCTTTTTAATGTCAGCATAAACCCCCTTTCCGGTCTTAATTCTGAAGGTGCCGTGATACTTGCAGATGACGTTACCGAGACAAGCAGGAAGGATGAGCAGATCAAACAGGCTCAGAAGATGGAAACCATAGGCGTTCTTGCAGGAGGGCTTGCGCATGATTTCAACAATGCACTGGGAGGCATTCTCAGCACGGTGACGCTTATGAAATATTGCTTCAGAGAAGGAATTGAAGAAAACAGGATCCCTGAAAGGGTGTCAATGATAGAGAGGGCTGCAAAGAATGCAGCCGACCTTGTAGGAAGATTCCTGCATCTGACGAAAAAGCATGATGTGCTTTATATGCCTGTCGAACTCAATGCTACAGTTCAGCATGTGGCGAAAATATGCAGGGATACCTTTGATAAAAGCATCGATATAAATACAGGGTACCTTCTAGAGGATGCCTTCATAATGGCGGATGAGCTTCAGATTGAACATGTGCTTCTGAACCTGTGCATCAATGCCTCACAGGCCATGACGACGATGAGGGAAAGAAATGAGAACATTGGAGGAGTCCTTGATATATCCATAGGCAGCATAAATGAGACTGATGATTTTTTCAAGACGCACAGGGATATTCAGCCTCAGGAGCTCTGGACAGTCAGTGTATCGGATACGGGTGTCGGGATGGACAGCGACAAGCTTGCCAGGGTGTTCGAACCTTTCTATTCAACCAAGGAATCAGGCACGGGGCTCGGGCTGGTCATGGTGGAGAGCATCATCAGAGAGCATGGAGGTTTTATTGATGTCAGGTCGGTCAAAGGCAAGGGCTCGGTGTTCATGCTCTATTTCAAAAAATATACAGGCGCGGTTCCTGTAACAGAAACCTCAAAGACACCGGTAAAAAAGGAATTTGAGGCAGGAGGGACAATCCTTCTGGCCGAGGATGATGAGATAATCCGTGACATGGCCAGGGAACTTCTTGAAGGTAGCGGTTATGATGTCATTGAAGCCTCTAACGGTGAAGAAGCGTTGAACATATTCAGACAGAGATATTTTGAGATAACAGGGGTCTTCATGGATAACGCCATGCCTCTCATGTCCGGAGTGGATGCCTTTATCGCCATGAAGGAAATAGATCCCGATGTTAAAGTGCTTCTTACATCAGGCTTTGCGCATGACCCGGCCGTAAAGGATGCAATGGGAAAGGGAGCGGCAGGGTTTTTGAGAAAACCTTATTCAATGCATGAGCTTCTTGCAAAGGCAAGAGAGGTTTTCACCTGATATGGCATACCATGGCGGAACAATCATTGCCGATACAATTGATGACTTAAGGAAATTGTAACATTCACGTTTTACCTTCTGAAGAACATGCTGAACAACATTATAATTACCGGCAGGCTTACAATGCTGGCAAGAAAACTGGCAACAAGGAACTGGTTTGCAATTGCCCGGTTCCCTCCTTCGCGTTCGATGATTATCGGCGCTGCCGTAACAGGCGGAACAGCACTCTGTAATATAAGAATCAAGGCAATTGAATATCCGGGTTTAATTAAAACCAGCAGGCCTAGAACGATCCCTGGTAAAACAAAGTTTTTGAATGCCAAAAATTTAAGAGTTTCTGTAATAAAGACTTTTTCCGTATTTTTAAAATCGAGGAATATATTTCCACCGAGAACAATCATAAGCAAGGGGACAGCCATTTGGCCGGTGAGGTTTATACCCGATAATACAAATTGAGGGATATATGAATCAACACCGGCAATCTTTGTTAAAACGGCCATCAATGTCACAATCAAAACAGGGTTAAAAATCCTTTTAACATTAATTTCGGAGTTCTTTCTTTTGTTAACATATGGGGCAATGTTAAAGAAAAAGGCCGGGTAGAAAAGCGTTAATAAAAACAGGTCAACCAGGTAGGCTGAATCTGAGCCGAACATTGAAGAAATGATTGCAAGCGGGAAAAATATCCCGTTTTGAAAAAACATGCATGTTATGAATTCCCTTCTGATATCACTTTTAACCGTCAATGAACTCAGATATGAGATTATTGCTGCGATTACGGTAAATCCTGCCCACCAGAAAGGCAGTGTCCACCATAAGGGGTTGGCCGAAGGCTCGAACTTTGTCGTTATATTGATAAAGATAAAGCAAGGTAATGCGATATCTATTGCAAGAAAAGACAGGGGAGGCAGAATGCTGCCTGTAATGATGTTTCTCCTCAGCAACCAGAAACCTAAAAGACCTATTATCAACAGAGTGGCAACACCGGTAAATGTCACACTTAATATCTGCATAAAGCAGAATATATAATTAATAGCCATTTTGGTCGAGAAGAAATAACGACTACACCGGGCTTCAGGCATATATAAATCCGAATAAAAAATCTCAGGGAACTTTTTTCTAACCTCCGGTGTCTCAGTGCGTAAAAATAATTTACCGGAGGTTGATTATGAAGTTTCTCAGGTTTCTTTCAGTTATGCTGGCGGCGGTTGCAGTGCTGGTTTTACATTCCATGTCTTATGCTCAGCAGGAAGAGGGCGGAGACAAGACGCTATCGCCCTACTTTTTTGTTAAAAGCGATGATGCAGGACTTGACCAGATGCCGCTCAAGTCAACATCGGCCGATGTGAGCATTTCGGGTGTTATTGCGGATGTGAAGGTCACACAGGTTTACAATAATGCAGGGAAAAAGCCGCTCGAAGCGATTTATATCTTTCCGGCATCAACAAGAGCGGCTGTCTATGGCATGAAGATGACCATCGGCAAGCGCACGATCGAGGCGAAAATCAAGAAGCGTGACGAGGCGAGGCAGGAATATGAGCAGGCAAAAAATCAGGGAAAGAGCGCATCCCTTCTTGAGCAGCAGAGACCGAACGTATTTCAGATGAATGTGGCCAACATAATGCCGGGTGATGAAATAAAGGTTGAACTCAAATATACAGAGCTTATTATCCCTGAGGATAAGGTTTATGAATTCGTCTACCCGACTGTCGTTGGACCCAGATATTCCAACAGGACAGAAGGCAGTGCGCCAGCCTCGGAAAAATGGTCTCAGAACCCGTACCTCAGGCAGGGAAAATCGCCGTCATATACATTCGACATTAACGTCAGGCTCTCTGCCGGGCTTCCGATAGGACAGGTCGGATGTTCGACGCACAAGGTCAAGACGACTTTCAATGGAAAATCCGAAGCGCGTGTCGAACTGGACAAGTCTGAGGCATACGGCGGAAACAGGGATTTCATTCTCAGATACCGTCTTGACGGTGATCGCATACAATCAGGACTGCTCCTTTCAGAGGGTAAAAGCGAAAATTTCTTCCTGCTCATGATGCAGCCGCCCAGAAGGGTCACCGATGCAAACATCCCGGGCAGGGAATATATCTTCATAGTCGATGTTTCGGGTTCAATGCACGGTTTCCCGCTTGATACCTCCAAGGAACTCATGAGAAACCTTATCGGGAACTTGAGGGCCTCGGACAAATTCAATGTGATGCTGTTCTCGGGCGGATCATCCGTAATGGCCGAGGAATCGCTTTCAGCAACGCCTCAGAATATCGCCCGCGCCATAAACATGATCGACAATCAGCAGGGCGGCGGCGGGACTGAAATTCTTCCTGCACTCAAGCGCGCCCTTCAATTAAACAGGTCAAAGGGATTTTCCAGGACCGTTGTTATCGTCACCGACGGCTATGTAACCGTTGAAGAGGAGGTTTTTGATCTTATAAGAAACAATCTTGATGACGCGAACATGTTTGCCTTCGGAATAGGCTCGAGCGTCAACCGACACCTTGTTGAAGGAATTGCCCATGTAGGCATGGGTGAACCTTTCATAGTCGAAAAGCCGCAGGATGCTGCGGAAAAGGCCGAGAGCCTGAGGAAAATAATAGCATCTCCGGTTCTCACCGGGATTAAAGTGAAGTACGAAGGATTTGATACATATGATGTCGAGCCTCCCAGTATCCCTGATGTCCTGTCCGAAAGGCCGGTCATTATTTTCGGCAAATGGCGCGGCAAGCCAAGGGGAAACATTACACTGAGCGGCATTTCAGGAAACGGAAAATATTCTGCCGCACTCGATGTATCACAGACAGCACCCGATAAATCAGAAGCCTTGAAATACCTGTGGGCCAGACAGCGCATAAAGCTGCTGTCGGACTATAACAGTCTGCGTCAGGACGACAAGCGTGTTATAGAGGTCACGGATCTCGGGCTTAAGTACAATCTGCTTACCGCTTATACATCATTTGTTGCCATTGATACTGAGATCAGAAACAAAAACGGCAGGCCCGTGACCGTAAAACAGCCGCTTCCATTGCCGCAGGGTGTTTCCGATTATGCGGTGGGCGGGGGCAAGTCTTTCGGCTGCAATGCGGTATCGGCGGAGGCTTTGAGATCGCAGGCAGCACCTTCTGTATATTACAAGGACGGGATGCAAAAGGCTGACTTATCTTCAAAGAAAGAAGAAAAGGACAAGTTGGCAGGCAGCCTAAGTATAGAAGGGGTGAAAGCATCAGGCACCCTTTCAACTCATGCGGTCAGGAACACGGTCAATACTCATATAAGCGAGATTGAAGCGTGCATTTCCACGAATAATTATTCCGGCAAAGTAACCTTTCAGATTAAGATAAATGCCGACGGAACAGTAAAGAATGCTGAAATAAAATCGTCAAAGGTCATGAGCGAAGCCCTCAGAAACTGCATGGCTCAAGCAGTAAAGAGGTGGATATTTATGAAGTCAACAGGTGCGACCAGCATTACATTTACAGTCGGAAAAGCTGGATAAGAAATCAGGGAAAAGGGGGAAGCGAGAGCTTCTCCCTTTAATTATGAATGCCGCGGAGAAGAGAGAAATGAGACGGACGAAAGATCCCAAACATCATTCACAGGACTTTAATATGGCGTTAGATCATGTATCGGTTGTTCGTTCTTGTTCAAGACCTGCAATTCCTCAATTCTGCAATTTCTCCTTGACATTAAACCCAATCTCGATTGTCCATATGTTGTGGGCATATTCGGAGGAAAGTCTGAAAAAATCGGAAAGCGTCCCGTCGGCAGGATCTCCTATAATGTTGACGACGGGGATGCGGTATTCATAATGCGCTGTCTTGCAGGCAATACGGATGCCTTCGGCGTCATTGTGGAGAGACATCAGGACAGAATGCTTAACATGGCCTACAGGATAACATCCGATTATCAGGAAGCCCTTGATGCGGTTCAGGAGGCGTTTCTTACTGCATACAGAAACCTTGAAAAATTCAGGGGAGAATCTCTTTTTTCAACATGGCTTGCCAGTATTGTCATAAACCATGCAAAAAACAGTATGAGGAAAAAGGGCAGGCTTAAAAAGCATGAATGCTTATCCATGAATGACCCGCTGACAAACGAGGAGGGCATTATTGCCATTGAACATGCGGACAGAGGGCCTACACCTCTTGAAAGTCTGCAGAAAAACGAACTCGATATGAAGGTTCAGGAATGCATCGGAGCGCTTGATGAAGACCAGCGGGTGGTGCTCGTATTAAGGGAGATTGAAGAGTATGCATATGAAGAAATAGGCGACATGCTCGGTCTGCCTGACGGTACTGTCAGGTCAAGGCTTTTCAGGGCGAGGGCGCTTCTAAAGGAGTGCCTTAAAAAATTTATAGGTGGTCTCATATGAATTGTGAGAACATGAAAGAGCTTCTCAATGCGTATATCGACAATCTCCTCAGTGATAATGAGAGGGAGGCCGCAGAGGCGCATATCGCATCGTGCCCTTCATGCAAAAAAGAGCTCGATGAACTTGCTAGTGCCGTGAATGTAGTGAAGAAGCTTGACAGGATCGTTCCGCCTCCCTGGTTCTCCGAACAGGTTATGATTAACATACGAAAGGAAGAGGACAGGAAAAGAAGCATTTTGAACCGCCTGTTCCGTCCTTTATATATCAAACTGCCGTTAGAGGCGTTTGCAACAATAGCCGTAGCAGTGTTTGCAATATTTATTTACAGGGCCGTTGGACCAGAATCGAAACCGCTTATGTCTTTACCGCAGGCTGTTCAGGAATCTCCAGCACCGGCGGCACAGACGGCAAAGGATAAAATTGCGGAAACAGGTCCCCATGAGGCAGACAAGATGGTTCAGACACTGCAGAGTCCGGAAAGTGAAAAGACTTCAGGTTTGAAGAAGGATATCCCGCAGATGAAACCGGAGGGAAAAGCTGTTGCTGCTCCTGCTCCCGAAGCAAAAGGGAGCGTTGAACCCGAGAAGAAACAGTCGGCGCCTTCTGCAGTCAGGAAAGATAAGAGCGAGATTCAGTATGATCTGGAATCTCTGGGCCCTCAATCGATGGAAAAATCAAAAGAAGATGCGTCGGGAGGCATTGGCAAACCCCTGGCAAATGCGGAAGAACAGGAAAGTAGCGCTTCTCCTCAGCCTCAAGTCCAGATGAAGGCCGCCCCTTCACCTGTGATGATAGATATGTCTGTCACGGTTGCTGATAAGGAAAAGGCAATCAAGGACATATCCGGCATGCTTGAAACCATGAAGGCGCGCGTAATCGGCAAATATTCATCAGGGTCGGATACGGCGATTCTTGCAGAAGCCAATGGATCTGATGCAAAGAAGATAATAGAAAATCTGAAATCTTCAGGTGATGCATTACTGATAACCAGATATCCCGATTTTTCGGGAAACAGGGTGGTAATGAGGATAAAGATTATCAGCAGACAGCCGCAGGTCAAACCTTAATAGTAAAGCATGCTTATCCTGGCAGGAGTTTTTGCGACATCATTTGTCATCGCCCTTTCCGGCGCTATGATGCCAGGGCCTTTGTTTGCCACAACCATTACTGCCAGTGCGAAAAGAGGCATTATTGCAGGGCCTGCACTGATACTTGGGCATGCGATCCTTGAACTTGCCATGGTGGCGGCCATTCTTTTCGGACTGGCCCCGCTGCTTACAAGAGATATGGTATTTGCGTGCATCGCTCTTTTTGGAGCCGCTGTCCTTTTATGGATGAGCTTTAGTATGATTAAGTCACTTCCGAAGACTAACGTAGACTGGGAGGCGCATGATTCGTCCAATGCGGAGAATCTCGTTTTTCAGGGTATTGTGATGAGCATGTCAAATCCATACTGGACGATATGGTGGGCCACAATAGGACTCGGCTACATATTGTACTGCAGGACGCTGGGGTTGCCCGGTCTGGCTGTCTTTTTTGCCGGCCATATAATGGGAGACCTTTCCTGGTATTCACTTGTTTCTGTTATTGTCGCAAAAGGCAGACATCTTCTGACCATTAGGGTTTACAGGGGGCTGATCGGAGGCTGTGCGGTTTTTATATCATGCTTTGCACTTTACTTTATTTATTCTGGGATCAGCAGACTTGCCGGATAACATTAAGGCCATTGAATCGGTATATCATATTGATTATATTTAACCTGAACAAGGGAGGATAAGTTTATGGAAGAAAAACGACTCTGTGATTTCCTGGATATTGCCATCCAGAGGGAAATCGAAGCATTTGATTTCTATTCAGGCCTTTCTGAAAAGGTTACCGACAGGCAGGCCAAAGATGCTCTCAGTGGTCTTGCCTCAGAAGAGAAGAAGCACCGGGCCTTTCTGGAAAACTACCGTGATGGCAAAATTGAGGCTGGGAGCCTGAGGATGAGCCATGTTGTCGACTACAGGATAGCCGAACATATGGAAAAACCTGCAACTGATTCAAAAATTAAAAGCAGCGAAGCATATCTTCTTGCGGCGCATCGTGAAAAGGCGTCGCATGATTTTTACAAGGCCCTTGCCGATATTCATCCGGATGGTCCTGTAAGGGAGATGCTTCTACTGATGGCATCTGAAGAAATGAGGCATAAGGAAAAGGTCGAATACCTGTATTCCAATACCGCATTTCCTCAGACCGACGGAGGCTGACCGAAATCTGTGAAGTAATCTTTATTGGCGGCCTTCAAATCATTCCAGAGCTGATCGATATCTTTTTCTTCCGGGCCAAGCGGATGGACCAGCATGGCCTGTTTAACAAGGTTTTCATCTTTTGCGAGGTGGCCTTCTATTGTCAGGCGTTCATAGTTTTTTATTGTGCTGATCAGTCCGACAGTTGGTTTGGCGGCCTTTCCTAGCGGGATGGCAACCGGGCCGTATGAGGTCAGCTTTGCAGGGATCTCCATAATGTAATCGTCAGGGAAGTCATCTATTGTGCCGCTGTTGCGGGTGTTGATTATATGGGTGCGTCCGTCGTTCGTGGCTATGCTTTTTATAAGTTCTGTGGCAACGGTCGAATACATGAAGCCGCCTCGCTTTGAGAGCTCTTCAGGCGGTCTGGTGCGTTCAGGTTCCGAATACAGCCCGAGCAGTTCTTCTTCTATGACCAGTATCTCTTCACCCCTTGTGCCCTGTTTACCTTTTGCCTCCATCTGGCTTTTCAGCATCTGCGATGTGTTGTAAAAGTAGCGAAGATAAGGGTTTGGAAGCATTCCGAGCATGGGTATGAAATTATCGCCGTATTCGAGGTCAGGGATATTTTTCATGTTGACCCTGATGTTTTCAAGAACCTCTGATGTGCGGTCCTTTCCTGAAACGAAGACCCCGTCCACCCATGCAAGGTGATTAAGGCCGTAGTAGCGCAGGAGAAGTTCGTTTTCCTGACAGCCGAGAACAATGCATGCCTGAAGCACGAACTCTATAGGGCAGTTGCATAAACCGATGCATTTTTCATATCCGAGATAATTGACAATGAACTCTGTCATCATCCCTGAAGGGTTTGTGAAATTTATCATCCAAGCATTATTTGAGAATTTCTTGGCAAGAGAAGTGTATTTTTCCATTATGGGCATTGCCCTGAGGCCGTTAGCCATACCGCCCATGCCTGTTGTTTCCTGACCGATAAGGCCGTATCCGAGAGGGATCTTCTCGTCGTTTATCCTTCCCCTCATGCAGCCTGCGCGGAACTGGTTCAGAATGAAATCGGCGCCCGATATGGCCTCTTCAGCATTGTAAGTGGATAATAATTTTGCCCTGCTGCCGGCTGCTTTTAATATCCTGTCGGAAAATCCGGAAAGTATTTCAAGCTTCCTTTCGCTCTCGGGTATGTCAAGCAGGCATATCTCGCGAATGCGAACATGCTCTGAAATCTTGATAAGGCCTTCGATGAGTTCAGGTGTATAAGTGCTTCCGCCGCCTATGATACATATTTTCATGAGCGTTCCTTTTCAAGGTATGTCCTTATCATGCGATCACTGATTTTTTTTGTAAGTGTAAGCCCGCTCTTTTCATATGCATGAAAAACAGCGCCCAGTACCGGGTCCCATTCCGGGACGACTATTTTTATGCTGTCCCTGTATCTCTGGGAAAGAGAGAGTTCGAGCATGTTCATGAAAGGCTGATATTTCTGTTTGAAGACAGAACCGTCAAGCACGAGCTTGAATTTTTCTCCGTGGTCGAAAAGATCGCGGTGAAATTCATCCACTATATGCAGGGTTTCCTTGACCAGCATCCATGTAAGTTCAAGCGCCACGCCGTCTCCCATGCGTGCGGCCTCGAAGAATATCTCGACGACCTTTTGAATGTTCTCAGGGAAAAGCGGTATGTTCTTTATCTCTTCAACTTCATTCAAGGAGAATGTCTCGGTGATGAGTCTGCTGATTACCGTAGGGTATGCCCTGCCGTCCTCACCGCGTATTGCCGCCCGGCATACGAACATGGCGATGTTTACCGCGCCAAGTGTGTCTCCTGTATGAAACGAGAGGCCTCCTATGCGTTTGAGTTCTCCTTTTGCATTCATTGCAAAATTTGTGTTTGATGTGCCGTTTGTTATCAGCATGCCGACACCGTCGACCGTACCGCTCTTGAGCGCTATGAAGCCGTCGTTTTCGAAATCGAAGGGTATGTCCGGGGTTACTTTTTTATATACCTTGCGCAGCAGCTTGAAATCATCCGATGTATCCGCGCCTGCGGCGCCGTAGTATATGTATTTTATCTGTTCCGGCTTAATGCCGGCCGCGGCCACAGTCTTGCCGATGCCTTCTGAAATAGCGGCCTGAGCTCCGTCAGGTCCCAGATTTTCATGGCTGGCGCCAACATCGTAGACGGTTGCCACAATATTGCCGGTTGTGTCTGAAAGGACATACTGTGTTTTCGTGTTTCCGATATCCACTCCGAGAAGGTAGCGTTTCATTGATTCTCCTGTTTAAAGGTCTACGGCCTTGCCTGTTGCTGATGATTTGTAGCCTGCGTCAACTATGTTCATGACGGTCATGCCTTCAGCAAGTCCTGGAAAAGGCGTCTTTCTGTTTTTTATGCAGTCTATGAAATGGGTCATCTGTGTCGTGTAAATGCTCTGATCGCAATGTTCCATCTTCTGAGGAAGTTCGGGCTTGAATTCGCCGAACAGAAAACCGTTTCTGAGTTTTAATTCCGTGGGGAAAAGGCTTGCATAGCCTTCGCTGCCGTAAAGCCTTGTCCCTGCCTCGGGCCCGTCCATGTGAGGCTGCCACCACCCGCTTTCGATTATGGAAGTTACGCCGTTATCCCATGTGATGACCAGTATGCCGGAGTCGTCCACGTCGTAATCTCCCATATAAGTTCCGATCCTTGCATAAACCTGAGCGGGTTTAGGATCGCCGAGGATATATCTTACCGTGTCGATTGCATGAACGCCCATGTCTGCAAGCGCCCCTCCGCCTGCGAGCTTTTTCTCGGTGAACCATCCTGCAGGCCCCCAGTTGACATGGATGCCATAACCTTTTGTCTTGAAGACTTTTCCTATTCTGCCGGACAGCACGATGTCCCTTATATAATTGACCTCAAGGTCGAATCGCCACATGTGGCCGACCATTACAAGCTTTTTTGTCCTTCTGGAGACTTTGGCCACTTCCTCGGCCTCTGTTGAGTTCATTGCCAGAGGCTTCTCGACGAATACATCCTTGCCGTTTTTCAGGCATTCGAGAGTGAAAGGTGCATGGAACCTGTTAGGAGTCGCTATGATGACAGCATCGATGTCATTGCGTTTTATCAGCTTCATTGCGTCATCGGTGGTGTCCTTAATTCCGTATGTGCCGGCAAATGTCTTTGCATTATCAAGAGGCAACGCACAGACCGAGACAAGCTCAACACCGTCAATGGTTTTAAGCCCCCGTGCGTGATAGTGAGAAATAAAACCTGCTCCGATAAAGCCTATTCTCGTTTTCCTCATATGCAACCTCCCTTAAGGAAGTGTTATGGCGCCATACTCGTCTGCTGAGGCCTGGATTTTTCTGATGGCATAAGCGATATCGTCCATATCCGCCTTTTTTCCCATGAGTATTTTGTGGTGAAAGGTCACGGCCGTTTCATAAAAAAGCTTCTCGCAGACAGGAAGGCTGAACCTTGAAGGGTCGATGGCCTTAAAGTGTTCATCATTGATCCTGTAGCGCTTCTTTGTATGTGGTCTGTAAAGCGTGCAGTTATTGAGTGGCTGGTAGCAGTCATCCACAACGCAACCCAGTTCACCCATCATGGCCCACCGGAACTTCTCGAGCGACAGGCCGCTGAAAGCCTCCTTGTCATAAGTGAAGCCGAAGTTGAAATAGGCCTGAAGATCGACCCGGCTGTCACGTTTCTGAGCAGTTATGCCGGGAATTTCTTTAAGGAGCGTAATGAGATACTTGTAGTTTTCATCACGAAGCCTTGTCTGTTCAGGAAGTCTTTTGAGCTGACATATCAGGACTGCTGCCTGGAAATCGGTCAAACGGTAATTGCCGGACTGTATGAAATCGCCTTCAAGTGTGTACGTGCCTGAGCCCTTGTCGTCGATAGTATGAGTCCCTTCAGGCCTTCTGCCGCAGTTGCGCAGTGCATCGAGCTTCGCCCAGAGCATGTCGTCATTCGTAGTGAGCGCCCCGCCTTCACCGGCTGTCATGACTTTGCTTAGCTGCATGCTGAAGCTGCCGATATCGCCCAATGTCCCGGCGCTTTTACCGCGCCAGACGGAACCGTGCTGGTGTGCGCAGTCTTCGATGACCATCAGATTGTGCTTTTTAGCTATTGCAAGGATTGCATCCATATCCGACATGCAGCCATAGAGATGAACCGGCATGATGGCCCTTGTACGGGGTGTTATTGCGGCTTCGACTGCTTTGGGGTCGATGCACCAGGAATCAGGCTCGACATCGACGAGTATGGGGACTGCATTGACGTCAAGGACGGCGGCGGCGGTTGCCTGCCATGTAAGGCCGGGAACGATCACTTCGTCGCCGAAACCGATATCGCATGCTTCCAGCGCCAGCTGGAGGGTGACGGTTCCGTTTGCTATGGCGAGGGCATATTTGCAGTTGTTGAATTTTGCAAAGGCATCTATGAACTCTCTCTCTTTTGGCCCCATATAAGACCAGACACCGCTTTCAAGTACTTCGATAAGACCTTGTTTTTCATTATCGTCCCATACGGGCCAGCCTGGCCATGGGTTCTGATTTACATTGCGAACAGGTGTTCCACCCAAAACTGCAAGTTTTGCCATGTACATTACCTCCGGGAAAAAATTACTGCCTGTCAGAAATTTACGTGCCTGACAGGCAGAGTATTTTGTTAATAACCGCGCAAATTTAAGTCAAGGCTAATTTTGAGCCTGCCTGAGCAGTTTCTCGGCATATCCATAGATTTTGGTTGCGGCATCCGGGCTTACGGAGTTCTCCTCGCCGTAAGGGGCTTTCAGATTCCCGAATGTATAGGGTTCCTTTTCATCCCACTGGCTTTTGGGTATCAGATATCCCAGATGGTCATTCCCCAGATTCATTATCATATTGACCTTCCCGTGCATAAGATTTCTCAGGGGGGCATTAATCATTTTAAGATCAGCCTCGGTAAGGCTTGAGTAATAATCACCTTCAGGCGGAATGCGCACGCCCCCTTTGGCTATCTCTGGATAAAGTTCTCCGGGCAGGGTGAGCATCAGAAGGTCTCCGATTTTAAGCACGTTCAATTCAGTTTCAACTGCAAGCTTGCCATTTTCGGTATATGACTTCCTTTCGATGAGGCCCGCAAAGAATGCCAGTAAATAAAGCTTGTTCTGGACATCTATTTTATCTTTCAGGACATAGTAACTGATATCAGGGGATGGATTTAACTCGACTTTCCCGGATTCGATTGCACCTGCGACAGTATCTGCAAGCAAATTGCCCAGCGCTTCAGCCTTTTCGAAGTTCTCCTTGTTGTATTCACCATACTTATACTGTCTTCCCCAGTATTCGGTATTGTCATAGACCACCCTTGAACTTACATATTCAAGTACATATTTTCCGGCATCCTCGTCATAGAATACAACTGGGTCGGAAACATAGGTGGAAACCGAACCTGTATTTCCAGTTATGAAAATCGTTTCTCCGCCGAATTTCTCATGAAGGGCGTTTCGCAGATATCCGACATAATCGGCGGAAATGAGCTGATTCCACTGCCAAACGGCCTCCACATGGTTGCTCCAGTTGACAAGCGTGCCTATCACATGTCCGTCCTTGGGGGATCTGAACACGGCAATGCGCAGGCCGTTGTCTGTTACAAAAGGAGGTCTGAGGTCTGAAAGTCCGAAGTCGTTGGGTGCTGTCAATTTGATCATGTCCTTCAGGGGAAGCTTGATACGTTCATCATCAGTAAGGTTCAACTGGTCCTTATCCAGAACCTCGCCGATATACATCCGGGCGGGTTCCATGTTTTTTACTGCCTGTCTGACTGCTTCTATGGCGGATTTGTTGTTCAGTTCTATGCACCTCTTCAATGCGCTGAAGTCGTAGAAATTCAATACCGAATATATGCCGCTGTTGTCAGGGACGTCATGATTATGAACCGAATGGACAATAAGATGATCTATGCCGTATTTCGAGCAGACCGCATCCCTTATTATCTGGGTGTCGTTGATGCTGAGGCTGAATGCATCGATGGCGACTATGCCGATTCTCTTTTTGCCGTCATCGATCACTGTCGCTACCGAATAGATCGGATCATGCACTCCAAGTGCGGTGCGGTTCCAGGGCGCCATGTTGAAGCCGGATATAAGATAACCTTTGTAGTTATCACCGATCTCTATGATCGGGGATCTGCCGAATCCGACTTTAAGGCCTGTGTAATCCGCCCAGGGATCTTCACTGTCAGGGTAGGTGTTGTCATTGGTCTCCGGCTGGTATTTTGCGGTGGGGCTATCATTGCTTCCCGAACTGCCGCAGCCTGAGAACAATATCATCATTATCAATGATGAAACAAGGAGAGATATCTTTAATAACCTCATCTTAAAGCCTCCGGAAGATATTTTAATTAAAGAGGGACAGTAAATCCGCCCCTCTTATTTCAAATCAAATATATTAAGAAGATATTCTTATTGTACCTGTTCAAAGAGCTTCAATGCAACCTTATGAATTAAGCCCGCCGCATTGGGTCCGATGGAGTTCTCTTCTCCGTAAGGCGCTTTTTCATACCCGAGCATGTAAGGCTTTTTCTCATCCCACTGGCTTTTGGGAATTAGGTATCCAAGGTGATCGTTGCCCAGGTTCATGATCATGTTCACATCACCTTTCATAAATGTCCTGAGGGCTGGAATTTCAACGGCGGCCTTGTTTCCGGCGGTTTTCTCATCCTTGGGCAGTTCATTATAATAATCGCCGGCAGAAGGGTTATCATTGGGGACATAGATTCCGCCGGTTGCTATCTCCGCGTAGAGTTCGCCGGGAACCGTAAGCATCCATAGATTACCGATTGTCAGAAGGTTCATTTCGGTTGAGGTCCATAGCGTTCCGTCTTTGTCTTTATATCCGTTCCTGTCCATGATTCCCAGGTTATAAACAAGGGCGAATTTTGAATTTTCAATGGAGATATCAAAGGTTTCCTTATAAAGTTTGATTTTTGGTTCGGGATTTAATTCGGCCTGACCGCTGTCTAATGCCGAAACAATCAGATCAGCTATCTGTTCACCTTGTGCCCATGGCTTTTTAAAGCCGTCTTCAAGCGTATATTCTCTGCCTTTATAAGTAACAGGGGTTGTGATCTTGATGACCTCGTATTTGCCGGTCTGAGGGTTATAGAACACCTCGGGTTCATCTTCGGGTGTTGTTATTGCACCCACACAACCTGTTATATAGACTGTTATACAGCCAAGCTTCTTTGCTAGTCCGTCGCGCAGATAGCCGGGGAAGTCGGCTGAAATCAGCTGGTTTTTTCTCCACATGGTCTCCACGTGATTTCCCCAGTTGACAATCGAACCGATAATCTTGCCGTCCGATACCGCCTTGAATATCGTGAAGCGGATTCCGCTGTCCAGTATGAACGGGGGGCGAAGATCGGTAAGTCCAAGGTCGTTAGGCTTTTCAAGAAGTTCTATATGGTCAGTGCTTGCCATGAGAGGATCTTCAAGGTTGAGGGTGTCTCTACCCGTTATCTGGCCAATATACATTTTTGCAGAAACCATGTTTCCGGCGGCCTTAGATACAGCTGCAACAGCAGCATCCTTGAGAATATTATTGAACTTGTCTTTTGACTTGGGGTTAAGGATGCTCCACATGCCGTTATTGTCAGGTACATCATGATTATGAACGGCATGCACGATTACATGGCTGATGCCGTAAGACGCCTGTATCCTGTTGCGGACTTCAAGCGTGTCCTGATACCTCCAGCTGAAGGCATCAAGTGAAACGATTGCAATCTTTATGCTGCCGTCATCAAGGACCGTGGCTGTTGCATATAGGGGATCATGCATGCCCTTGGAGGGGCGGAATATCGAAAACCCCGCCAGCCAGTATCCAGAAAGGTCATCGCTTTTTGTCAGGATTGGTTCCTGTGCAAAACCGGCCATGATATGAGTTTTATTTTCCTCAATGCTTGCTGCCGAAACGTCTGCCGACAGATCATCACTTGTATCTGAGTTGCTGCATGCTGATGCGGAAATAAGAACAATCGATAGAATGCCTAGAAACAAAATACTGTGAAATCTGTGCATCGTGTATCCTCCTCATATTTCTAAGGTACTAGAAATTCAACCTAATCTCAGTACCTGCTGTTGCATCTTTTATGGCGACCCATGTGACCTTGCCGTCAACAAAATAGCCGTACGGTAAAGTGGAAAGTTCCGCCATACTCATGACTTTTGCAAACTCCATACCAGAACCCGACCGTATGCTCTGGGGGGTGGATTCTCCGTAAACCCTGAATAAAAGAGGCCATTTTGTTGGTGTTGATCTTAAAATCAGGGAATCGTTATTTTTTATGTAAGAAATTAGCGAACCTTTTTCCCTTTCTTCATAAAGGCCGAACTTTTTTTCACCTTTCTCAGGATAGACGAGTATGGTCGTATAATCTTTAGAAAGTTCCGTCCCATGTCCTGTGGCATCGTTTACTACATTCATGGGGATGATTGCCCCTTTTCGGATAAAGACCGGGAATTCGGAAAGAGGAAAGTCCAGTTTTCTGATGCCAGCCTTATATTCCTTTGATTCGTCCCACAGATATATCCAGGTTCCGAACGGATAGACAACAGTCCTGTCATTGCCTGCCTTGTAAAAAGGCGCAACGAGGATGTCATCACCAAGGAGATAGGTATAGGCACCTGCCTGCGGCCTCATTGTGGGTTTGCCGAGTTCGTATGAATATGCGGCCTGAGAGTAAATATAGGGAATAAGCTCATTATGAAGGAAGACATATTTTCTGTATATCTCAAGCGTCTCGTCGTCATACATCCAGGGTCTGTGTTCACCGTTCCCGCCGTTTTCCATAATGGGGCATAATGCGCCGAGCTGAGTCCACCTGATGAATACATCCTTGGACTTTTCACCGTCCGACCTGAAGCCTCCTATGTCCGAGCCATAGCTGACAAAATTGAATTGAGCGGAGCTGAACATATTATTGAGAGCATGCTGAAGCCCGCCCCAGTCATTGTCGTTGTCGCCGACCCAGCCGTAGAAATTGACATCGCAGCTTGTATATACAAGCGGAAGGCCTATCTTGAGGATCTGATCATCGACAGGCCTTGCCATGATAACCCTGTCCCTGCCCAGTCTGTTCCTGGTATATTCAAAGAAATCACGGTAACACTGATCGCGGTATTCCGCCCATGAAATCCAGCTTCCTTCGTAGCTTGTAGCCGGCAGCAGAAGCATTACCATGGGGTCGGTTCCGTCGACCTTCCAACAGTCAATGCCCATGTCCAGGATGTTGTCCATCTGATTATGCCACCACTCAACCGCTTCTGGATTTGTATAATCAAGAAGAGCGCCCTGACCTCCCCACCAGGGGACGGTTTTCCCGCCGCTCAGGAAGTAGCCTTTGTCCTTTCCTTCCTGAAAATTGGATGCCGTGTCGTTCACGATACTTGTAGCCCACATGATCACCCTTATACCCATACTGTGGAACAGCCGAACGTAATCATTGAGGTCGGGATAAAGTGCCGCGTCAGGGATGAATGTATTTGAATCGGTGGCCCATGGGCGGTCGATGATAGTAGCACCGACCGGGATACCGTGAGACAGAAAACCATTGATATGATTCAGTGTCGATTCCTGTGTCCCTTCATTTTCCCATACGCAGTGTGTGTGCACCCATACAGGCCAGAGAGGGGGTTCCAGGCTGGGGTCTTTTATATTACCGCAGTTTGAAAAACCCGTAAGGCAAAAGAAAACAAGTAAAATTATAATTGAGGTTAACGGTACGGGAGTCCTCTTATAGTTCATTTTATTTCCCCCTCATCAGCACTTTTGAAGCGAAACATATTTAAAAAAACGCTTCCAATTGGTTCACATTATCAGTTCCCAAGCTGTTTTGTCAATGATCGGCGCAGTCGGAAAACATAACGGCTCATGCCTTTGGAACGGGAATTATGTAATAAGTGCAGGTGGATTCCGACACCGTTTTACCGCTGCTGTCGGATGTCGTCATATCTAGTATCCAGTCGCCTTTGCCCCTCTCCTTGACAGGCGCGATCATTTCATCAGCCTTTTCCTGCGTAAGGAAAAGTTCACAGAAAATATCCGTTGATGAAGGTTTGATAAACCGGATGTTCATGGCCCTGTTGATTGGAATATAGCTTTCGGCTCCGTAAGTGGCAAGGAACAGGGCGGCTCCAGCAACCTCCATCAGCATAAAGTATGTGCCCGCATATACGATTCCCACATGGTTTATATGCTGCGGATTGACGGGTACTGACAAAAGGATATGCCCTTTTTCAAATATATCGACTTTGAGACCACTTTGCTTGACCCATGGGATCGTATCCGTAAGGGCTGTCTTGAGCTCCTCTGTGTTCATATTATCCGGCCTCCTTGCCGACGTTATTTTACCTTGTTGACATATTATCATAATTTATATTTAATTTAACGATAGCTGTAATTTAAAAATTTATTTTATGAGGAGATGACGATGAAGCATCTGAGAAAAATTATCATATCCGCAGCCATCCTTCTTTCATTGGTCTTTTCAGGTTGTTCAGGAAGCAGCAGCGACGACTCTGCTTCGGCAGGGGGGGAAGCCTCGGTTTCAGCCGGTGTTTTCCAGGCAGGGGCTGCGATAAAGACTCTTGTGCCGTCAGATAATCCTGAATGGTACAAGGAGGTCTGTCTCGGCGGTTTCGGGATACTCACAATCCGCAATTTCTCGCAGCTGATGTCTGCAAGGGCAACCGGCGTGCACGATAAACCATATGCAAGGGCCATAGTGATCACACAGGGAGACAATACAGTCGCATTCCTGGTAATGGACGCTGCCATGCTCAGCAACAATGTAATCAATGAAATAACAAAAGGCGCTTTTATGAAGACCGGCATCCCTCAAGAGAATATTTTCGTAGCTGCCACGCATTCTCATTCCTCCGCCGACCTTCTTGGATATATGGGAGGCGTCTCCGAAGGATACAGGACGTTTCTGATTGATGCCTGCATCAGGACAATAGTTAACGCTTATGAAGACAGATCGCCTTCCAGGCTCATGATGTCACAGACACGCTATGTACCGTCCGTAATATTTGGTGAGGACGGCAATACTTTTATAAAAAACGGGGAAGAAATTACCTGGGTCTACAACCGCAGGGGATGGACGACATTGAATAAAGAGGAAGCCGATGCTGAAAAGGCAATAGGTTTGAAACCGAATTATACTCATCCTGATGTCGATCCGACTATCAATGTGCTTGAAGCAGTCGATATTTCCACTGGCAAACCCAAGGGTGTTCTCATTAACTATGCATGCCATCCGGTCATAGTGACTGATACGACAACAAAGATATCCAGGGATTTCTGCGGTTATCTGGTAGACTATGTTCAGAAGCGGATTGGAGCGCCGGCGATATTCATCCAGGGGTCGCAGGGTGATGTGAACCCGGTTGACTGGGAGGATATAGGAGCTGATGAGAATAATTGCTACTTCTTTGCAAAACAGTTCGGTGAGGATATCGCAAAACAGGCCATTACATCCATGTCGGACCAGTCGGCCATAAGCGGTGATATATATATCTCACGGAGAACCGTAAATGTTGATATAGATAATCCATTGTTCATACTTCTGCTGGGAATTCAGAAATCTTTGATCGATATGACCTTCTCAGCAAAAAACAAGGCCGAAACCAGCGTTTCATATATAAGGCTTGGCAAAGAGCTCCAGATCATCACATATCCGGGTGAGCCTGTCACGCATATGGGACTGGGTTTCAGCGAAGGTGAGCGTACGGGTAAGGACGGGTCATTGATAGAGGCCATGACGGGTCCGAAGCAGATAATGAAAGCACCTTTTAAAATGGTCACTGGGCTTACAGGTGACACATTCCTTTATCTTGTGCCTTCTGTGGAATGGAAGAACTCACCAGACCCGATGCCTGGATTATTCGGTACTCCTTATGAAGAGCAGATGAGCATGTCGCTTAAAGGCGTATTTGCCGATGAGTGCCGCGAGGCCGCCAACAAAATGATCAATGCGGATACAGGAATAGAATAGAAGCTGAATATATGGTCCTGCACTGTATTCTCTAACCGGATACCTGGCAGGACCTTTTCTTTAGAAAGTATATCCTAAAATCCCAAGACAACAGATATCCCGGGATTCCAGTAAATTTTTCGATAAGAGCTAATGTCCGGAAAGAAATTCGCGATAAGAAATTTATACAATCATGAAAGGAGCGCTGCATGATAGCATGGAGGAATATCAAACTGCATATAAAAGGACTGCTCATCGCTCATTCGGACAACAGAGAAAGCAATTTGCGTATTCTCAAATATTTCAAGGAAAATCCCAAGATGAGGAAAAAAATCCTGAAGGCGGTGGATGACTGGCTCACAAGAAGTGCGTGTGTTGAGAGTTTCTGCAAGGATGAAAATGTTATAAGCTTGTGTAAGGCTACTACAACAACACCCATTGAACTTTATGCTTATGTTCATAAATTCTGGTTTGTTGACAGGACCACCATACTGGCGAATAACTTCAGCGATGATATATGAATGATTCCGTCAGCCGGTTATGATCCTGTAAAAAGAGAAGGTGGAAGTTAAAAGGATACTAAAAACACCAGGCTGTCACCCTTAACACTGATGCCTTTAAGGAGCATTTTGGCCATGTTCTGCTTGTAGTCATTCGGGTTGAGCTGATAGAGTGGTGTATCGCTAAAGAGTCCGTTTACAATCATAGATGTTAGCGACATGAGCTGATCCTTCCCGATAAAACTGTTGACGTTGTTCATGGTGATATCGGTTAGCTCGAAATTGCTCATGTAAAATGAGGTATTTTCCGGCCTGTAAACAGGTTTGCATTTGAAGCTTACGGTTCCGCCCACTTCTTTTATCAAAAGGGCGGCGGAATACTTCATTTTAATCCCGATGGAGTCGTTCACGAAAAAGACCTGAGGAGCAAAAAGTCTGATATTTGCGATCATTGAATCTTTTTCAATAGGGAATTTCTTTTCAACCATTTTCTGAATTGTCGATCTTGGAATTGTTACTTCCTTTTCGGCCCGGCATCCCAGAATAGCCAGCATGATAATAATTGCCGCATATATCATTTTTTTCATTTCAAAAATTTCCTTTCTCAGCGGTTTATCCTGTTCTGCCTGCTGTATTCTTCCAGTTCGGCAGTAACCCTGTCCACCTTTGTGCCATATGCAGGGTCTGTAGCCCATTTCCCGGTAAGCTGGAATACGTATATGGCGCTTCCCCTTTTAACATATTTGAACCTGGGATCAACAATTTCATTGACTGGCTGGCTGGTTGAAGCATATGCCTTCAGATGCTGGATGTGTGCTCTTACCCCGAGCCTCATGTCTGAAAAGGATTCGCCTTTGGTCTGGGAATTGAAAACACCGAGCCCGCAGAAGTTGAACTGTTCCGCGCTCGCTGTTCCTCCGTATGACAGAAAGCCGGTTTCAATGCACATCTGGGCGAAAGCCACGTCCTGGTTGATGTTTTCGGCGCGTGCCTCTTCTAGGTAGATAAGTGCGATCTCATTGGCAAGGTTCCTGTCTATCCTGCTGTTCTTCATGATGAGATATTCTGACATGTCATTTGCTTGCGAAACCCCGGGGCCTTCAATCATGTGAGAGGGGTGAGCACAGGCAGAAAAAATGGAAATGCATACAGCCAGGATGCAATTGAGCAAACGGGATCTTATATTCTTCATAAAACAAATATCGGTCTCAAAAATAAAAAAATCCAGTACTGGATTTGATAATCATAAAAAAATTGCGATTAATACTTGCTGATGTCTTTTCCGAACAACTAGAATAAAAATCACTCTTATCCAGGGGACATGTGATGAATACAGGCGATTATCTGATTAGTGCTGTCAGGGAAGCGGGTGCCGGACATGTGTTCGGAATTCAGGGCGACTATGTGCTTAAATTCTATGAGATGCTTTATAACAGCTCCATTAAGCTTGTAAATACTACCGATGAAGCCTCGGCCGGATTTGCAGCCGACGCTTATGCAAGGGTCAGGGGTTTCGGTGCGGTCTGCGTTACTTACGGCGTCGGTGGGCTTAATCTGGTCAACAGCATTGCCCAGGCGTATGCAGAGCTTTCACCTGTGCTTGTGATAAGCGGTTCTCCCGGAATTTCCGAACGCTCGGCTGATGCATCGCTGCATCACAAAGTTCACGACTTCGATTTTCAACTGAAGATATTCAGGGAAATCACAGTCGCCCAGGCCGTATTGAACGATCCGGAATCGGCCGCTGATGAGATAGATCGTGTAATCAGAGAAGTTCTTAAACACAAGAGGCCGGGATACATTGAACTGCCGAGGGACATGGTGACAGTAGAGACGGCTGCTCCTCATAAGAAATTTTCGGATAAAGATGTTAACGACCGTGATGCGCTTGAAGAAGGTCTTAAAGAAACTCTTGAAATGCTGGCTGGTGCCGAAAAACCGCTCATATCAGTGGGTATTGAGATTCACAGGTACAATCTTCAGGAAGAGGTGCTTGCCCTGCTGGAAAAAACCGGGATGCCTTTTTTTACAGGCATTCTGGGGAAATCCGTCCTTTCTGAAAAACATCCGCAGTTTATAGGAGTATATACAGGCGGCATGAGCAAGGATTATGTGCGCAATACTGTACATAATTCCGACTGTCTGCTCCTGCTTGGTCCTATGATTACTGATTTTAGCACTGGTATGTTCACCATCAATATAGATGCATCCCGCTGCATAATCGTGAATGAGGGCATGCTTGGTATAAGTCACCATGTCTATAAAAGCATCAGTATGAAGGCATTTATTGAACGACTCACGGCAACATGGGACAAACCGAAAATAGATATGAAGATTCCCGCCAGAACCGGGATTAAGAAATTCAGGCCTGAAAAAGGCAGAAAGATAACTGTTTCCAGGTTTTTTGAGTGCATCGACGGTTTTATCGCAGATGACGATATTGTTGTCGCCGAGGCTGGCGATACCATGTTCGGCTCTCTCGATCTTTGCATACACGGTTCCACTGAATTTATTGCTCCCGCTTTTTACGCCTCGCTGGGGTTTTCAGTTCCGGCTTCTCTCGGAGTGCAGCTTGCTTCACCCGGCAGGCGGGCGGTTGTGCTTACAGGAGACGGAGGATTCCAGTTCAATGCCATGATGCTTTCGGTTTCCGCGAAACTCGGCCTAAACCCGATTGTCGTAATACTCAACAACAACGGATACGGTCTTTTCCGGCCCATGATAGACGGCAAGTTCAATGATATACCGGATTGGAACTATGCAGAAATTCCACGGGTAATTGGAGCAGGCAAAGGTTATAAGGTAACCACGGAAAACGAGCTTGTGACTGCCCTTGATAAGGCAAGAAAAAACGAATATTCTCCCACGATCATAGATGTCAGGATAGAAAGATATGACAGTTCGGACGCTACGAAAAGACTGCTCGAAAGCCTGAAAAAGCGTATATGAAAAAGCATAGGAGGTTGAAATGAGAAGCATTAAAGTTGTCTTTCTGGTTTTCTTTATATCAACACTGTCTCAGGTATGCCTATTTGCAGAATCTTTGCAGACAGGCGTCAACCCGACCGGTGCGATTTCAACCGAAGAAGTTCAGGCGGGTCAGCCTTCTACGGCTGTCACACCCGATCCTGCTACAGTAGCAACCCCTCTGGGCCTGGTGAGGGGTAAAATTTCCGGTGATGTCGTCTGCTGGCTTGGAATCAGATATGCCGAACCGCCTGTTGGTGCGCTCCGCTTCAAAGCTCCTGTGCCTGTGAAGCCCTGGGATGGCATTTATGATGCTACGAAATTCGGGTTTGCCGCCCCTCAGCCGCCCCCTTCCTCTACTGAATTCACCGGAAAAGGCGAAAAGAAATCCGAAGACTGCCTGTTTCTGAATATATGGGCAAAAAAAGGTGTGACCAACAGGCCTGTCATGGTCTGGTATCACGGGGGCGCATACATGTCCGGCGAGAGTTCTCTCGGACTCTATAACGGGGAAAGGCTGGCAAAAGAGCGCAATGTGGTTCTTGTAACTGTGAACTACCGCCTTGGCTCCCTTGGATTTCTTTATTTCTCCGATCTGGCCAGAGATGCCGGTCTTGCCGATGACTTCACTGATAACCCTGGAATGCGCGATCAGATCGAGGCGCTCAGATGGATTCATGACAACATTGCCTCATTCGGCGGCGACCCGGGCAATGTGACCATTTTCGGGGAATCGGCAGGCGGTTCTACTGTCATATCCCTTTTATGTGCGCCTGCGGCCAAAGGACTTATCCACCGTGTAATTGCAGAAAGCGCGGCGCCTTCCTGTATATACGGCAGAGAGACCGGCACTTTCTATGCGAAAAAATATCTGGAAATCCTCGGGCTGAAGCCGGAGGATGTAGGAAGACTTAAAGATATCCAGGCAGATAATCTGGCGGACGCAAACAGAAAAATACTTGACTGGAATGCCTTTGACAGGCCGGGGTCGATTCCGTTCGGTCCTACGGCCGAAACCGTTACGATGCCGCTTGATCCCTTGAGTGCTGCGGCTGCCGGTGCGACTGCATGCGTCCCCCTGATAATCGGGACGAATCATGATGAGGCAACACTATTCAGAGGGGATATACCAATAGTTCCCACCACGCCATTTCTTATAAACAGAATGCTCGATAACACTAATCCTGATAAAAAAGAAAGAATTCTGAGGGCCTATCCTGGATTTCCATCACATGACAGCGTCATAAAAACCGCCACTGATGCGTTTTTCCTTCAGCCTTCGATTCAGTTCGCCGAGGAATATGGCAAACATGCTCCGGTATGGTTCTACAGGTTCGATTATAAGCCGCCAATGACACGTCTGCTCGGGTTTAACGCCACTCACGGCAGCGAGATTGTCCATGTATTCCATACATACAATACTCTGGCAGGCAGGCTTATTACTTTGTTTGCATGTCCGGGTGATAGGCGGAATGTGGGAAACTCAATGCAGTCGGAATGGGTTAATTTTGCAGAATACGGCGATCCCAACGGCCCGGGAACGAACGACAAAGTGTGGCCGGCATACGACACCACGTGCAGGACGACCCGCATATTCGGAATGAAAAAGATAACAACCATTGATGATCCCGATAGAGAACGCCGCGAGGCCTGGCAGGGGGTGAAGCTGTACAAATGAAAATATTAAGGTCTGTCAGCAATGCCGCATTAAAGGAAATCGTCTAATGTACAGTTTTGATTTTAGAGTAAGTATTAATTAGCCCGAACTTATGGACTGAATCTTTCGGCGCACAGGAGACGATATGAAGGACTTGAAATCTTCCGTGATAATAATCCTCTATTTTCTTGCTGTTACTGCATTTGTACTGACTGCATCATTTGTTATATCGAATCTCTGGAGCAGCCAGACGAAGGCTTCTATTGACGAAAAGAATATGTCGATCGCCCCCGGGATGACAATCATGGGTTTCGGGAAAGCCAACAATCTTTATGATACTGTCTTAAAGGAGCTTTTCAATCTCAAAAACAAATCTGAGCTTGAAACGCGCCTGGATAAATTCGGAACCGAAGAGCGGATAAGAGAGATTGTTAGAAGCCGCGCCGCACTTGCCGAAGAGCACGCTTCGAAAAACTGGGTGAAGATCAGGGTAAAGTTCGCGTTCTGGCTAATCTTTCTCGTAGCCGTATTCCTGTATGCAGGAAAACACAGGATGAATAGTCGTTTAAGAAAAATCCTGCTGTTTGCCTCATTGAGCGTATTCGGTGTTATGCTCGGGGCTGATCCGGCTCCAATGGGTACGGTAAAAGATGCAATCTATCTGTTTGCGAAAAAGCATGTGATATTTCCGCCTCGTATGATAGCACTGGCCCTTTTCCTTGTAATCGTTCTTATTGCCAACAAATACATCTGTGCATGGGGCTGTCAGGCAGGGACATTGCAGGACCTTGTTTTCAGGATCAATCAGGACGGAAAAGGCAAGGCCGTTCTCGGCAAACAGATACGCATCCCATTTGCCGTTTCAAACAGTGTTCGGGCGGTTTTTCTTGCAATCTTCATTCTTGCAGCCTTCGCCTGGGGAAAGGATATAATCAAACCGATAGATCCTTTCAGCATATATAATCCGGTTTCCATAAGTCTTGCCGGAGGGATTTTCATAGCAGTGCTTTTGATATCGAGCCTGTTCGTTTACAGACCCTGGTGCCATTTATTCTGTCCGTTCGGGTTACTTGGATGGGTAGTTGAAAAGGCGAGCATTATTAAAATAAGCGTTAATTACGATACATGCATAGCCTGTGGGAAATGCGCCAAATCATGCCCCTCGACCGTCATGAACGCAATATTGAAGAGGGAGCAGAAAACAATTCCTGACTGTTTTACCTGTTATTCATGCAGGGATGTCTGCCCCACAAAGTCCATAGTCTTCGGAATACGCAAGCGCAGCCTTCCTCCCGAAGGCCATTTTGAAAGAAAAGCTGTTTCGGATAAAGTGACGGCTGCTTGAACACGCATATTCGAAATGAAAAAGGTCACGATCAATGAAGATCCGGATAAAGAGCGCCGTGAGATATGGGAGGAGGTTGTTCTGTATAAATAAGAATTCCAGTGCCAGACCTTTTCATATTGAAATACTTACTTCATGTTGAAAAGGTCTGACATTGCACTCAGTCTGAACTATTTATTTGATTTTTTATGCGCCTTCTTGTCTTTCATGGCGTCGTACACGATATTGCCGTCCATGACTGTCAGAAGGACTTGGTTGTTGTGTATGTCCGAATTTTTCTGTTTGAAGAGGTTCTTTTCCAGCACGATAAGGTCTGCAAGTTTTCCAACTTCAATAGAGCCGATGTCTTTTTCCATGCCGAGCTGGTATGCGCCATTTATCGTATAGCCGCGCAGCAACGTATCGATGGGCAGCCTTTCGTCTGCTGGCGGAAGGAAGTTGGAATCCTTCTTGCCGAGATCCCTCCTGGTATGGCCGACCTCGATCTCGTTGAAGGGATTAAGTCCCTTGATACCCGTACTGGCAGGGAAGTCACTGCCGAAGGTCACCCTCACACCCGCCTTGTCCAGGCTGTTGAACAGAGCCTGCATTTCATATGCGGTTTTTCCGACCGCCGGTTCAGTTACATCATCCCTGATCATCCATAACGGGGTGGTCTGGGCGGTGACGTCTCCAAGCGCCTTCAGTCGTTCTACCGTATCGGGCATGAAGAACTGTACGTGGCATATGGTCTTTCGTGTCGGTGTTAAGCCTTTTGCCTTTTTGAGATTTTCATAGGCGCCGAGGACATCGCTTATGGCGCGGTTGCCTATCGCATGGATATGTATGTTGAATCCCGCATCATCGCACTTCCTGACAAAATCGTTCAGCATCTGAGGAGGTATAAGTTCGAAGCCTTTGTTCCCCTTGTCGTTCGCAAAATCGTCGAACATGGCGCAGCTTTTGGCATCAAGCGTGCCGTCGTACACCACCTTCATGACATTTACTTTGAAGAGTCTGGAATCGTACTCCTTCTTCAACCTGGAAAGATCGTCAACAGCGGTTGGTAGAAGGGCCGGATTTGCGATTGAGTGGCATCCGAATACCCTGAAAGGAAGCTTGTCCTTCCTCTCCAGGTCGGCATAGGCCTTGAAAGAGAGCTCCTCCATCGGTGATGCCGCATCGAATACCGTCGTAATGCCGAAAGAAGACAGTACCGGGAAAAACTGGTCGTTACCCTTGTTTATGTCTTCGGGGCTGATGTCCATCTTTGCGATAAACGGCGCATATGTCATCGGCTCAATGCACCAACCTGTGGGGTTGCCGTCCCTGTCCCTCTTGTAATAGTGGCCGCCCGGCAGCGGATCGGGTGTGTCTTTCGTTACACCGGCCATCTTGAGCGCCGCCGTATTCACCCACATCGAATGGCCGTCGTTGTCTATGATCATAACCGGCTTTTCGCTTTCGACTACGTCAAGGTCTTTTGCTGTTGGTCCGTCCGGCCCGAACATTTCCGGAGTGAACCCCATGAGGGTAATCATGGGTTCGCACTTCCTTTCATCGACGGCCTTTTTCACCCCGGCGAGATACTGCTCTTTCGTGCCGCTCTGATCAAGCTGTCCGACTCCGGCCAGAAGCCCGCCTATGCTCGGGTGCATGTGGCTTTCGATGAAGCCGGGAAGGAGCATCTTTCCCTTGAGATCGAAGACCCTGGTATTCTGATCAACGATTTTCTTTGCAGTCTTGGTATCGCCCACATAGATTATGCGGTTGCCTTCGATCACGACCGCTTGGGCATGCGGCGCTTTGGGATTCATGGTGTAGACAGCGGCATTGATGAAGGCAGTTCTTGGCTGACCTGCAAAAGCGTAACCTGATATCACCAGTGCGAAAACAAAAATGAACACATGAAATAAAGCCGGTTTGATTCTCTTCACGTTCATATACCTCCTTTAGTGATTATGAAAGTTGGTGTACGGGCAAAGGAAACTTCTTAAGTTTTACTTATCGGAATGTCCGGCGCACACCTTAACATCACCTGAGAGATGTAGCCTACGAGGCACTAGGGGGAACGCTGTTAACCAAATAACTTGAAATAGAATAATTTATTAAAGAAACAACGTCCCCATGACGGTCTGACTTTATTAATGCAGGACGAATGTTAAGGTATACGAAAGGATAATTGACAGGGAAATATTGTTAAAATATGATTTAATCAAATAGTGTCTTGATCCTTGATATATTATGTAATTGTCCCATTTCAAGTACTTACACAAGGTCGCTTGCCAACAAGACGTTCACTCTTGAATTGATGAATAAATATAAAGGAGGTTTATAATGAAAAGAATAGCTGAATCTTTATCGGTAATGGTTTTTGTCGCGTGCTTTCTTTGCAGCTGCAACGGCCCAATGATAATAACAGGCAATCTGCTGCTTAAGTTCATGTCAGACCGTGGTACAGGCACGGCAGCTGACCCTTATATTATCGAAAACAAGGAAATCGATATGACAGGGAAGAACGCGAATGCAGGCATACAGCTCCAGTATACGACCGCCTATGTAGTTATCCGCAACTGCCATATCTTCAACGGGGTTTATGCACAGAACAATTTAAACGAAAACGACAGGGCCGACAACCTGGGCATCTTGTTCCAGAATGTGAAGAACGCTACCATTGATAACTGCAAGATTGAATACAACAATATGGGAATGTGGCTGGAGGGATGCCATGCAGTAACGGTCAAGAATTGCAGAGTCTTGAACAACCGCTACCGCGGGATCTACCTGATGGACTCCAGCAACTGTGATATCGAAGATAACGAGGTGCACAGCAGCAGCACGGAATACGGGGATGACATCCTGCTCAATACGAATTTCAAGAAATTCATGAGCGTCTGCCAGTATAACGATGTCAAGTATAATGAAACAAAAAAGATTCATCTGATGGGCAACGAGTACACCCGCTATAACTACATAATTGGCAATACATGGGAAGGCGGACCTTCAGAGCATTACCAGGATTCGCACGTCGGTGAAAACTACTATTATTGACCAGTTATTTGCTCGGAGCCCTGGGATGCTGCAGGGCTCCGGCAGTATTCCGGTCAGAAGCGGACCATATGGTCAATTTAGAAGGCTGTTATTGATAGTGTATATTCGCTTGCATCCGCCGGCGACGGCGTTATCCCCAGATAATAGGTTCCTGTGATGCTTTCCCAGTCTAATGATCCCTGACCAAATGCGACCGGTGACTTGAGCGTGGAGTCAAAGAGTACCAGAGTGTACTGAGGGTTCGTTCCCGATGTCACCACGCCGATATTCTGTCCCGGTGTCGCAATCGTAAGCCTGTACCAGTCAGTATGATGGAACCGGGTGCTGCCGATGATAACGTCACCTATGCTTATGTCAGGCACGAGGCCGATGTCGTAGCCGGAATATCCGCCAATTGTGACTCTTTCTCCGCCTGTCACCGGCTCGAC
The DNA here is from genome assembly GCA_036567785.1 of Desulfomonilia bacterium. NCBI lineage: Bacteria > Pseudomonadati > Thermodesulfobacteriota > Desulfomonilia > Desulfomonilia bacterium. The sequence goes on from DATCTV010000062.1 coordinate 130,432, forward strand.
TCTTACGCAGCTGTCGCCCCGGTTGTTTATACCTGCCACCCAGGCGAGACCATCGTAACCGGAATCCGGCGTCAGCACATTCTGCGCCCCGTATTTGCCGCCCAGGAGAAGGCCGTCTTTTGTTGAAAATGAAATGCTTGCCTCTCCCCAGCCAATGTCATTGAATCCGAAATTATCTATTATATAGGTTTTGCCGAGTCTTGCTGTCCATGCAGGGGTTATTAACGGCGCGATCTTCTGTCCCATTATGAAAAAGGCGTATCCGCCGCAGGAAAGTTCCTCCATGTCCGAGCCGCTGCTGCCCACCTGTATCAGCACCTGATAGTTGTTTCCTCCCCATGAAATGTTCTTGAATGAGTATTTCTGGCTGCAGCCTGCGCAGGCGTACATCGATCCGTCATAGCTGAGAGTGAGGCTTGTCGGCGAAGAGGTATTGGCGTTCAGGCTCAGCGTAACCGTGCCGTCGCCGTTGTCAATGACCTTATGGTATTTTGTATTTCCTGCGTATATGCCAGAGGTTTGCGATGAGTCATGTATCGACTGGATTATAGGCAGCGCCGGCATGCTCTGGTGAATGTCGTATTTGTCGATGAGCGCATTCTTGAGGCATTCGCGGGCTATCGCATATTTGATGTTCCCGGCGGTGTTGGAATTGCAGAGCACAACCACGCCGAGTTTCCTGTCCGGAAGCAGCTCTATAACTGACTCGAAGTTGGTCGTACTGCCGTCTTTTATCCAGGCGCGTCCCGCATAGCTCATTGCAAAATCATTTGTTATGTCGAAACCGGGGCCGGGGTTGAAGTATGAAAAGATGTCCAGCTGCGACTTCTCTTCGCAGCCCATGAGCGCAACTGTTGCAGGGTTGAGTATTCGCGTCCCGTTCGGATGGAGGCCTTCGCCCAAAAGCATCATGATGAACTGTGACATGTCGATTACCGTGCTGTATGCTCCGCCGGTTGCGGTGAGGTTAGCTTCCATCCCGGGTACCGGCTGCCCGTTCACATAACCCATTGCTGCATTGTCCGTTATCTTCCTGAAAGAGCTGCGGCTCATCCCGAGAGGTGCGAGCAGGTTTTCCTGCATGTATGAGGTAAAGGTATCTGCGCCTCCTGCCCTGCGCACGATTTCGCCAGCTAACACAAAACCTGTGTTGCAGTACGATGCAATCTGGCCGGGGGCATAGACAGGGTAGTCGTCTCTGAGATATGAATAGAGCCAGTCAATATAAAGGCTGGTATTCCAGTCGTCCCACATCTCCTCCACGAAGCCTGCATTCCATATGTCGCCAGGTATGCCGGAATGGTGGTTGAGGAGGCGTCTCACGATTATACCATGCATCTGGCCGGGAAATCGCGCAGCCATATCGAATTCCGGCAGATAGCTTGTTATGGGCGCATCCAGTTCGATGAGTCCCTTATCATAAAGGTTGAGCAGCGCCGCCGTTGTGAGAGTCTTCGAGACAGAACCTATCATGAATACGGTATCGGCAGTTGCAGGCGTCTTAAGCTCCTTGTCGGCAAATCCGAATCCCTGTGACCATACAATCCTGTCATTATCCACAAGTGCTATGCCGAGACCGACGAGATTGTACTGAGTAATGGCGCTCTCTATGTATGCGGATGTGTTTTCAATGGTCGCCGTGTAGTCCGTACCGCTGTTTGAAGAAGATGATGAAGAGGATGAACAGCCCGAAGCTGCAGAGAAGAATAATGACGCAAGTACGATTCCTGAAAGAAACATGTTGATTTTTTTAGTCATAAGTCTTTCCCCCTGTGTCTCCGGACTGGCTGTTTGAAGAAGCAGACTATATCATTGTCGTCTAAACCGTAGAAAATCTTTATCTGCTAAAATATAATTCTGTGAAAAAGGATATCGGGGTAATGCACAGGAGTGAGTATTAAACGAATGCCAAATGATCATTATGAATGTAAATCCGCCCCGTAATTCAGTATGGGGCGGCAAACATTCAGTTTACTGCTTTAAGATTTTATCAACTGTTGACTCCTGATTCCAGGCTTAAGGCTCTCCGGGAAAACACGGAATTTTTTAGCGCCATATACCCCAACGCTGCAGACAGGATGCACAAAACCAGATATAGCGCGAATGCAATGTTGTAGTTGCCGGTCTTGTCGAATATGTAACCTGAAAGCGGCATACCGAGGCCTGAGCCAAGTGTCTGGAAAATCGCCATGACACCATAAATTGTCGAAAAATGCTTAAGCCCTGCGCATGAGGCTGTCATAAGAGGCGGCATTACAGTCTGAACGGCATTGCCTATGCCATAGATAACACCCCATGTGATGGCGACCCATACCAGTCTGGAACCGAACAGCAGTGCTATACCGAGGCCGAGTATCCCGCAGAAAATGACAAGACCTGTCGAAAGACCTTTCTTGTCGCTGATTCTTCCGAGGCTGAGTTTTCCGACAACAGTCATTCCAAGATACAGCGCCATGATGTTTGCTGCAAAAGTAGATGAATGGCCCACATCTGTCAGATAGGGTATCAGGTGCTGCTGAATGCCTACGTTAAGGGTATTGAGGAAGAAAATCATCAGCGCAAGGAGGATGAACGAACCGGTCTTTACGAACTGGCCAAGTGTCAGACCCTCTGCGGCTTCGGCAATATCCTGGGCTGTTTCAGGCGTACCGTCAGGAGTCTGTCCAATTTCCTCAGGGGTTTTCCGCATGATGAGTGTCGCGGTAGGGACAGAAATAAGGAATATCACCGTTCCGAGAATTATGGCTGTACTCCTCCATCCGTAATTGATAATCAGCCAGTTGCCCACAGGATTCGAGATCATGCCGCCGATGCCGGTTGCGGAAAATACTATACCCATTGCAATCCCGCGTTTTACCCTGAACCAGTTGTTTATCATGGTAGATACCGGGATGATATGACTGCCCGCATGGCCTATGCCTATGAAAACTGCAAGGATATAAAAGTTTGACAGGGTATTGCACTGCGACAGCATCGCAAACGATATGCCCAGAAGCGCCGTACAGAAGCCCATCACCAGCCTGACATTGAAGCGCTCCATCAGCTTTCCCACAATTGGTGCTGCAAAGGTCATGGAAAGGGCGGCGATGGTGAAGTACAAAGAAAAATCACCTCTCTTGAACCCCAGTTCTTCAACAACAGGCTTGAAAAAGATCCCCAGTGCGTTGAACGCTATACCGATGCCTATGAAATTTAAAATGAATCCGCCTGCTACAATCCACCAGCCGTAAAATTTCCTGTCCTGAAAACTCTGCATGCAGCCTCCTTTGCCCTTAAGAATAGTTAGTGATTGAAATAATGTGTCTGTATATATCCGGCGGCAGGCCGGTCCGGCTTTCGCCGGTTATTCATACTGCTTAAACTATGAAAAGGTTGGCCGTTGTTGTATAAATTGTCTTCGCATTAATATTAATAACCGGATTTGCACCAATTGCAATTACATGCAGCGATTTTTCATCTAACATAACAGATTATGACAGAAATTTTGCGGAAAGCCGAAAGGGCTTCACAAGCGATCCGGCCTTTTTGAAGCAGCTTGAAGCAAAGAACGGTTTTCCTGAAACCAGACGTATGATACTATGATATCAGGCTTTGTATGCAGCCGTGAATGAAAAGCATTCCTTGCAGAGTGGGATTATTATGAGATGCCTTATACGAAACGTTCCTGCATTATATATCATTTTCTTTTTGTTGATTGCCGCCTGTTCCGGTGTTTCGGATAGTGATGAAAACTCAACTCCAAAGGATAATCAGCAGCCTGAACAGCAGGAAACAGTGTGTGAAGAGGTTGCCCCATGCGTTTACGGTCTATGGAGCGAATTTCTATCCCCTGAAGAAACCGCCGCCCGGATACCCGCTTTAAAAGAAAGAGGGATTGCGCTGTTCCAGAACATCCCGTCTGAAAAAATCTTTGACAATGCTTATGGTGAACTCTTACGCAATGCATCATGCAGCGGCCTCGAGGTCAGGGCATGGCTTACGCTGCCTGAAAAAGACGGCTACTGGCCTAATGAAAAAAACGCAGAGCTTTTTTCATCCACCGCAATTGAACTTGCCCGATGGATAAGGGCCGGCAACTGGAACATAAACTGGATAGTCGTTGACATGGAGCCTGATCTTGAGATGCTCAACAAACTGCTCGCCTCGCTTGGCTCTTTTGACATTGCAACCGCTGTCCGGATCCTGGTTGAAAACAGTGACGACGAAAGTTACAAAAAGGCGCACGGAATATATTCCGCTATGGTGGAAAAACTCCATACAATGGGCTTCAAGGTTATGGTCACGACATTTCCGATGCTGCTTGACGATCTTGCGGACGGAGACAGCACGATACAGAATCTTCTCAACATACCGGTAGACGGTATAGCCTGGGATCAGATTTCCGTCATGGCATATTCCACCATCTTTGAAAGCATTCTCAAAACAGATGTCCCGGAATATCTTGTCTATTCATACGGTGCCGATGCAGTAAAGTATTACGGTGACAGAGCGGCCATTGAGCTTGGGATGATAGGTCAGGTCGGCATGATTTCTTATGAGGGAATATCCGACCCGGAAGTGCTTAAAAAGCAGGTTGGTGCGGCTAAAGCGGCGGGTCTCAAAGATATTCATGCATATTCTCTTGACGGTATTATGAGCTTTGACAACCGGCAGGATTTCCTTGAAATGTTTGAAGCGCGGGATCCCAGGAAAGTTGACGTCTTCATACCCGTGGCGCTTTTACGCAAAGGCCTGAAGATTATAGACTATATGATAAAGGATTAACGGCCAGTTGCCGCGGGCAGGCGGATTGAAGGGCGGAGAAATATAATTGAAATCTATGAATGAATTAAGTGCACTTGGTTTTAGCGATTGGTTTGAATCTCATGCAGGCGGTATTCTCCGCGAAGGTCAACAAGTTGCACGCGTATCGGCAGTTGACCGGAATTCGTATATGATAAGGAATGAACTTGAAGAGATTCCTGCCGAGCTTGCGGGTAAGTTCTATTTTAATTCAGGCTCGCCTGTCGAGATGCCATGTGTAGGCGACTGGGTTGCCGTGCAGTATTACAATGACAACTCTGCGGCGATCATCCATGCCGTGTTTCCGCGGAAGACCTTTTTGCGCCGTAGGCGCGCCGGTACGGAAATCGACTACCAGATGATCGCAGCCAATATCGATATCGCTTTCATCATCCAGTCATGCCACTTCGACTTCAACCTGTCCAGATTGAACAGATATCTGGTAATGGCTGCCGACGGGCGTGTCGAGCCGGTCATCATTCTTGCCAAAACCGATTTAATTACAAGTCACGAGCTTGAGGAAAAGCTTGATGCTGTCATACAGGCGGGCATCACGGTAAGGGTCATTGCCCTGAGCAATATAACCGGAGCAGGATTCGATGAATTCAAGCAGGTATTGATGCCTGGAAAAACATATTGCCTGCTTGGGTCATCCGGAGTGGGCAAGACCACGCTGATCAATCATCTGACCGGACGGGATGATCTTGCCACCAAAGCCGTAAGCCGAACAGGGGAGGGCACACACTCGACAACGCGGCGGCAGCTCATTGTTCTTGATGAACACATTATGTTCATCGATACGCCCGGGATGAGAGAACTTGGTATTCTGGGCGCCGGTGAAGGAATGGATAAAGGTTTTGAAGATATTATTAAACTCTCAGCAACCTGCCGTTACGCGGACTGCAGTCATACGCAGGAGGCGGGTTGTGCCGTTCTTGCGGCAATTTCAAAAAAAGAACTGAGTGAAGAGCGATATTCAAGCTATATGAAACTCAAAAAAGAATCGGATTTCTATGAAATGTCGTATCTTGAGAAACGTAATAAAGACAAGGCATTCGGCCGCTTCATCAAGACGGCAAAGAAGACCATGAAAAGGTGAAACGAAAACCAAGAATTAAGCCTCCCTCAAAACGATAAGAGAGTTCTTGAAGGGTTGCCTGCTATAAAAACGCGAAGCCATCGCCCCGGTAGGTCTTAACCGTGTCAACGACTTTGCCTGATCTGACAAGATAAAGCTCGTTGAACCTTTCGCAGAGTTCGCCTGCCTTGGCATGCTGAAAAATGACAGTGTCACCGATTTCTATGGGAGAGCCGTTTTCAGGAAGAACAAGAGGTGTCTGCACCTCGCCGGCAGCCTCCATCGGCACAAACTTCAATCCCGGAGGAAAAACCGGAACTGGCAATCTGTCAATACCGGCAGGGCCGGATGCGGAATAGCCTCCTCCGTGGCAGGTGATTATTCCCGGCGCAGGCTTTCTGACAACCTGCAATGCGAAAAATGCTGAAGGTTTGAACTCAACTTCCTTGAAATGATGGAAAAGTGCAGGGCAGTAAAATGCAGAACCCGCTGTCACTTCTGTAAGATCCGGGTCCGAGCCGGATGAAACGAGACTACCGCTGCCTCCGCCGTTAACCACTCTGAGTTTCACGCCTTCTTTTCTGAGAGCCGAGACAACCGAATCCCGGCGTTTCGTTAGTTCCCGCACCGAAACCTTTTTCAAAAGCCTCTTGATTCTGTTCTGAATTTTCTGGCCGGGGATATCGTCTTCAAGGCTTGCCACATGCGCTTCATAGCCCATGAGACTGTCGATTTCCACCCCTGTGAGGCTTCGGGAATAATTAACCAGGGCTGTCACGTCACTGATAGTCCTTAAAGGGCTTCTCCTGACTCCCAGATGGATTTTATTGCCTGCCGGCCGATAAGACATGTCCACATCGATGCAGGCTTTAAGAATGACGCCCGAGGCTTTTCCCGTCTCGCTCATTTTATCAAGCTGTTCTTGACAATCGACCATGAGGCTCACGGTCTTTCCCTGGGACGACATTTCTGCAAGCAGTTTCATGTCGCTTGTCTGTACGCTGGGATAGGCGATAATTATATCGTCAAAACCGTTTCGGACAAGAAATCCCGCTTCCTCGACGGTAAATGCTAGGATCCCCTGATAGGCATTTCCCCCGATATCAAATATTCTTTTTAAGAGGCTTATGCATCTGACGGACTTTGACCCTATCCTGATTGTTTTTCCGGTATTAATCTGAGTCGCCGCCACGTAATCGACATTTGCGTCAAACCTGTCAAGATCTACAAAAGCAAGCGGCAGCCGGGTGTTGCTGATGGCATTGATATATTCCCTGAAAACAGTTTCGCCCTGCATAGCAGTTGCCTCCCGTCTCATCCTGGTCAAGCATACTTTTTAAAATCAAGATATATCAGCAAAATATAATTCCAAAACATAATTTTAAAAGAGGTAGAATATGATTGGAACCGTTATACATGAAAAGATGAGGTTTTATTATCTCCACGGTTTTCCAGGTATCTCTGAAGAACATGAACGCTGTCCGGCGTGCACGCGTTTGTAAGGGTTAGACCGAGCGCTTCTTCGACACTGTAGAAAGCCCCTGAGATCACTTCTTCAGCCTGGAGCAGGAACGGACCGTCAGATATGCATGAAAAAACGCGTCCCCAGACCTTCTGGTTTTCATACTCGCCGTAGAAATCAAAATGAGCCTGCAGCGGGACATTCCTGATGCCGATTTCCTCCTCGATTTCCCTTGCAGCGGATTCCTCATAGGTTTCTCCGGCTGTAACCACACCACCAACACACAGGTCATAATACCCGGGAAATATGTCTTTGTTGAAAGTCCTCTGATGGACGAACAGGTCGCCGGCATGGCTGAAAACAAGTATGTAAGTCGCCCTGTGGATAAGACCGTCCCTTCTCATGACATATCTCGGGGCGCTTCCAATAACATTGTTTTCCTTATCGACGATCAAGGCCTCTTCGAACGATGACATATGTGCTCCTTTGTTTTGAATTGATATTTTTTAATAACCGCATCTTCATATTCCGATAAGTATCAAATAATGTCATTTAATGACATGTTTTTTCAAGGAAGGAGATTGTTAGAAAATGATGAAACATGTTAACTACCTGAAAACATACATGATACCTTTTTATGTTATGTTGTTTTTGATTGCCGGATATTCAGTGTCATTATTGAATGCAGGATCACCTGTCACGGTTAAAATCGGCGTACTGGCAAATGAAGGCGAGGCGGAATGCCGAAAAATGTGGCAGCCCACAATGGATTATCTGGCAGGCCGAATGCCGGAATACAGGTTTAAACTTGTCCCTCTAGGATTTGACTCGATTGAAAAACAGGTTGAAAAAAACAGGGTGGATTTCATTATCTGCAATCCAGCCATATATGTGAATTATGAGGTAAAATACGGTGCGACAAGGCTGCTCACATTAAGGGAAAAGATCGGCGGTAAAATCGTCACGAATTACGGAGGGGTTATATTCACCAGAAAGGATAGGGCTGACATAAGAAGACTTTCCGATCTGAAAGGAAAAAGATTTGCCGCGGTAGATAAGGAATCTTTCGGCGGATGGCTGATTGCGCTTTATGAATTTAAAAAACATAAGATCGATCCTCAAAAAGAATTCGCCCCGCTCTATTTTAGCGGATCTCATCCCGGGGTTGTCTATGATGTAAGGGACGGCCGGGCTGATGCAGGGACTGTAAAGACAGGCATGCTCGAAAAGATGGCGGAAGAGAAAACAATCGATCTCAAAGATTTCCATGTATTTCCTCGTGAATCCAGGACAGATGAATCACCTTATCCTTTTCTTGTAAGTACAGATCTTTTCCCGGGCTGGACTTTTGCCAGGCTTAAGGGAACTTCCGAAGAGCTTGCGAAAGAGATTTCAAAGGAATTCCTTGATATGCCGGAAGACAGCGCGGCTGCAAAAGCGGCAGGCTCGGCGGGATGGACTGTCTGCCTGAGTTATCAGCCTGTCCACGAATGTCTCGAAGCTGTCAACGCACCGCCCTATGAAAATTTTGGAAACGTGTCATATAAAATAGCCTTTAAAAAGCTCATTACACCGATTGCTGCAATAGTAGCCGGACTCCTGGGTTTAATCATAATGATGATTTATATTGCCTGGCTTAACCGCCGTTTGAAAAATTCTGTCATCAATATCAGGAAAGAATCTGATCAGAAGGAATTGATGCAGAAAGAGCTGAAAGAAAGCGAAGAACGATTGAGGCTCATAAATGAAAACTCGGCTGATATAATTCTCTCTCTGGATACTAACGGTGTTTTTACCTATGTATCCCCCGTCTGGAAAAAGCTGCTGGGAAGCGATAGGGAAAGCATTACAGGCCTGTCATTCACAAAGTTTGTTCATCCCGGAGACCTTGACATGCTCAAAGAGTCTTTTATCCGGGTGGTTGTTTCAGCCGAACATGTCGAGGGAGTTGAATTCAGAGTGCTGCATACAAACGGAACATGGAGATGGTTCAGGATGAACGCCTCCCCGATTATTGATAATGAAGGGAAAGTGGAGGCTCTGGCAGGGGTTGCTCGTGATATAACCGAAAGCAAACGGGCCGAGGATGAGATAAAGGCGGCATTTGACATTATTGCAAATGCAGACGGTTTCACGATGGATGAGCTTCTTCAAAAAACTGTCAACGAGGCGGAAAGGCTTACCGGAAGCGAGGTGGCATTTTTCCATTTCGTTGAAGAAGACCAGAAGACAATAAGTCTGCAGGGCTGGTCGGATAATACTAAGAAAGTTTGCACTGCGTCAGGAAAGGGCGGTCACTATCCTGTCGAATCAGCCGGCGTGTGGGTTGACTGCATATATGAGCGGAAACCAGTAATCCACAACGATTATGCAGGTCTTTACCATAAAAAGGGGCTTCCCGAAGGCCATGTCCCACTGGTGAGGGAAGCGGTCGTTCCGATCTTCATCGATGATGTAATTGTCGGAATAATCGGGGTGGGAAACAAAGCGATAGACTATGATGAAAGAGATGTACACATCCTTTCAATGCTGGCAAAGAGCGCATGGTCGGTAATTCACCGAAGAAAGGCCGAGGCTGAACTTAAGGAAAACACTGAACTGTTTAAAACAATCGGCGACAGCGCACTTGATGCTCTGGTAGTAATGGACAGTAATGGAAACGTGACACTGTTTAACCCGTCTGCCGAAAAAATGTTCGGATACACTGAAAAAGAAATCATGGGAAAATCCGTACATGATTTCCTGGCTCCCGAAAGATATCGGAAAGACTTTGAAGCTAAATTTCCTGAATTTAAGAGAACAGGCAGAGGAGATGTCATTGGCAAGGTAGTTGAGCTTGTCGCAATCAACAAATATGGGACCGAGTTCCCTGTGGAAATATCGCTGGCTGGATTCAAAAAGGCCGATCAATGGATGTCGGTTGCGACCATCCGCGACATCACCGTACGCAAAATAATTGAAGATGAATACAAGAAGAGTGAGGAGAGATACCGCTCACTTGTAGAGAATATAAATGATGTCTTTTATATATTGGATAACGAAGGCAATATAACATATATCAGCCCGGTCATCGAACGGCTGTCCAAGTACAAGGTGGCCGATTTGATTGGGAAGTCTTTTGTTCCGATGATTCACCCGGACGATCTGCCGGGACTGCTGGAAAGCTTTGGCAGGCTGCAAAAAGGCCAGATGGAACCATCTGAATTCCGCATTATGGATAAAGACGGCACTGTCATACATGTCCGCACATCCAGCCGTCCATTATACACTGACGGAAAGATAACGGGTTTTACAGCCCTCATGAGCAACATTACAGAAAGAAAGCTTGCCGAGGAGGCTTTACGTGAAAGTGAACAGATGTTCAAAAGCACGCTTGAGGATGCCCCTGACGGAATTTACATAAGCGATCTTACAGGGAACTTTATTCTGGGCAACCGCAGGTGTGAAGAGATTATCGGATATAAACGTGAAGAGCTTATTGGCAGAAATTTTCTGGAGTTGAATCTTCTGGCCGAAGACGAACTTATCAAGGCTGCAGGACTGCTTCAGGCGAATATTGAGGGCAGGTCCACGGGCCCCGACGAATTCAATCTGATTCGAAAAGATGGCAGCAAGATCCCCGTTGAGATCAATACGAGCTTGATAAAACGCTATGGGGAAGCAGTTGCGCTGGCCTTTGTAAGGGATATTACAAAACGGAAACAGGCGGAAGATGCCTTCAAAAAGAGTGAGGAAAAATTCAGGACGCTTGTAGACAATGTTCCTGGAATTGTTTACCGCTGTGAAGCCAATGCGCCCTGGCGAATGCTCCATATCAATGATGTTGTCTTTGAGATAACAGGGAGGAAAGCGGCGGATTTTCTGGAAGGAAAAATCAAATGGGCAGATATAATTGTCCCATATGACCTTGAGTTTGTAGAAAAGAAAGTTCGCGAGGGAGTCGAAAAGAATATTTCTTATGAGATCGAATACCGTATATCAGGAGCGGATGGCGGCATAAAATGGGTATGGGAAGCAGGGAAATGCTCCTATGATGAAAAAGGCACCCCTCTCTATATCGACGGTGTGATTTTAGATGTAACACAACGCAAGATAATAGAGGCTGAGCTTGAGTACGCACGGGATACTGCCGAGGCAGCCACCAGGGCCAAAAGTGAATTCCTGTCCAATATGAGCCACGAGATAAGGACTCCGATGAACGCCATAATTGGACTGACCTATCTTGCGCTTCAGACCGGACTGACAGCAAAGCAGCGCGAATACCTGACCAGGATTCATGATTCTGCAGGAAATCTGCTTGGAATAATCAATGATATCCTTGATTTTTCCAAGATCGAGGCGGGCAGGATCGAGCTGGAGAATATCGAATTCTCATTCGATTCCATGCTTGCTGAAATATCGAATATCGTAAGCAAACAGGCTGAAGACAAGGGGATTGAATATGTGTTCGACATAGATTCCCATATTCCGGCAAAGCTCACAGGAGACCCGTTGAGGCTGAAGCAGGTACTGATTAATCTTACCGGAAATGCGATTAAATTCACGGAAAAGGGTGAAGTCGTTCTCAGGGCCGAACTTGTTAAAAAGACGGCGTTCAACGGGGAGACGAGGGCCAGGATAAAATTCATTGTCAGTGACACGGGCATAGGGCTCAAGCCCGAAGAGATCGAGAGACTGTTTGAATCATTTACCCAGGCTGACAGTTCTATAACACGAAGATTCGGCGGTACAGGGCTTGGCCTGACCATCAGCAGGAAGCTTGTCAATCTTATGGGCGGTGAAATCGAGGTTGAAAGCGTCTACGGAAGAGGCAGTTCGTTTTCATTCTCTGTGGATTTCAATGTAACGAAAGAATGGGATGACAGCATGGCCATTCCTTCCTTCATACAGGGTTCAAGGGCTCTTATTGTAGACGACAATGAAAGCGTCAGGGATATAATGGAAGCCTATCTGACAAGGTTCGGTTTCACAGTGACGGTGGCATCTGACGGCTACCAGGCCATCAGAATTCTTGAAGAGGAGAGCATTCCCTTCAGTCTCATGCTTCTTGACTGGAAGATGCCGGGACTCGACGGGATTCAGACGCTGGAGAAGATAAGAGGGGATGCAAGGATTTCTCAAGTTCCGCCTGTGATAATGGTTTCAGGCTATACGGATGAAGTCGATAACCTGTTTGCACAGGAGCATGGTGTGAGCGGTTTTCTGAAAAAACCGATGTCACGTTCCGACCTTTTCGATGTGATCATGGAAGTAATGGGCCAGAAATCTGAAAAAACAGATAAGATGATACGGCCGTCGATTGACAGCGAAATCTTTGAGAAGTTGAAAGGAGGCAGGGTTCTGCTTGTCGAGGATAATGTCATAAATCAGCAGGTTGCATCTGAGATCCTGAAAAGCGCCGGGATGCTTGTCAAAATTGCCGGCAATGGAAAAAAAGCCTTGAAAGCGCTTGAAGAAGATTCCTTCGACATAGTGCTGATGGATGTTCAGATGCCTGAAATGGACGGAATAGAGGCAACGCGAATAATAAGGAAAGACGACAAAAACCGGAATCTGCCCATTATTGCAATGACTGCGCATGCAATGTCAGGAGACAGGGAGCGCTTTCTGGAAGCGGGAATGAACGATCACACGCCTAAGCCAATCGATCCGGAATCTTTCTTTGCCACCCTGGCAAAATGGATTAACAGACAGAATACTGACGGTGAAATCAGCAGCGATATTGTCAGTATCAAGGAGTCTGGTACATTACCCGGAAAGCTTGAAGGTATAGATGTCGATAATGCGCTTAAGCGTATTATGGGCAATAAAGGGCTTTTGAGAGAAATCATTCTTGAATTCTGTACGAGCTTTCAGGATGCCTCGGAAAAGGTAAAATCCCTGGTTGATGTCGGTAAAATAGGGGAGGCGGAAGCACTTGTACATAACATCAAAGGGGCGGCAGGGAATATTGGTGCTTCAAGGCTTTATAGAATAGCGGCTGAGTATGATGACAGTTTAAAAAAGAACAGGACAGGCACCTTTAAAAAAATGCACAACAAGTTTGCTGAAGAGCTTAAAAAGGTGCTTTCAAACTCAGTGCTGCTTGCCGAACCGTCGGATGTGCATGATGATAAGCCTGTTTATATAAGTGAAAAAGAAAGCATGAAATTTGCCATGCTGGTAGATACCCTTGAAAGTCAGCTTAAGGAAAGCAGTTTTGACAGCGCTGAAACATATGATAAGATTGTTTCCATCGGGTGCAAGCCGCTGGAAAGTGAAATCAGGAAGCTCGGTATCGCCATCAACAGATTCGATTTTGAAGCCGCTATCGGCCTGCTCATGGAAATCAGGAAAAACATTGGTGTCTGCAGAGGGGAGGATAAGTCATGAAAAAAATACTTATCGTTGACGATTATCCCGCCAATATAAAGGTTCTTGGCGAGCTTCTGAGAGAAAAATATGAAGTGCTTGTGGCCACAAATGGTTTGAAGGCGGTCACCTTGGCCAGAGAAAAGGCGCCCGACCTCATTCTCATGGATGTGATGATGCCGGAAATGGACGGCTTCAGCGCCGCTTCAATAATAAAAAAAGATAAGCTTACCGAAGAAATACCGATAATATTCATTACTGCAAAGGGTGAGACCGAAGATATTGTGAAGGGTTTTGAAGTCGGCGGACAGGATTATATAACAAAGCCGTTCAATCCGCAGGAACTTTTCGCCAGGGTGAATACGCACCTTGAACTTCAACAATCCAAGCAGGCACTGAAAGATTATGCGCTTGAACTGGAAAAAGTGAATAACGAGCTGAAGGAATCGAACGCCATGCTCGAATTTATGGCATGGCATGATCAGCTTACAGGCCTTCCGAACAGGAGATATATGAGGGACCAGATTAAAGCCGAGCAAAACAGGTCTGCCCGCAGCGGAAAGCCTTTTACGTTGGTTATGGGTGATATTGACGACTTCAAGCGTGTTAATGACACATACGGGCATGAGACGGGCGATGGTGTTCTGAAACATATTTCAGAAATCATCACGGCATCATTGAGGAAGCAGGACTTATTGAGCCGATGGGGGGGAGAAGAATTTCTTTTTCTTCTGCCTGAAACCGATTTGGATGGGGCCATGATCGTATCGGAAAAGATACGGTCCAGTATTGAAGCGGAGCCGTATAATTTTGAGGACAAGTCAATTCGTCTTACCCTGACTCTCGGTGTTGCCGAATTCGATGAGGCTCAAGGGATTGACGGTGTTATAAGGCGTGCCGATGATGCCCTTTATAAGGGTAAAAAGGGTACTAAAAACTGTGTTGTAGCCGGATGAGGGGAGGGCGTCAATTCAAGTTCTGTTTATGAGGGGAGAATCATGAAATGAAATATATTGTATCGAATTCTGACATCTTTACTCGTTAAGTATTTGGCGGCACTTTTCGAGCAATTCATTGACCTTGAAAGGTTTCTGTATAAACTGATTTCCTTTTTTCAGTGAGCCGATTAAAGCAATCGTGCTGTCTGTATATCCGGACATATACAATACCCTGGCCTCCGGGTGCCTTTCATGGATTTTTTCAAAGGCCTCGGGCCCCTTTATTCCCGGCATAATAACATCGGTCAGCACTAGGTGAATAGGTCCTGAATGCAAGTTGGCTCTGCTAATGGCATCCTTTGCGTCATTTGATTCGATCACCGTATAACCCTGGTCAGCGAGTATCTGGCATGCAAGCTTTCGAACGCTCGAGTCATCCTCTACTACCATCACTGTTACCAAACCTGATACCGGCGATGGATGCTTAACCGGATGTATTTTCTTGCTTCCATCATCTTCTGGGTGCAGCGGCAGATATATGCTGAATACTGTACCTTTGTTCAGTTCGCTTTCAACTGAAATTTTTCCTCCATGCTGCATGATTATGCCGTATGAGGTTGCAAGTCCCAAACCAGTGCCTTTATTATTGCCTTTGGTGGTAAAAAATGGCTCAAAAATGCGTTCCATTAACTCATTCTTTATTCCACAACCGGTATCGCTGACTGTTATTATTACATAACTTCCAGGCGGGAGTTCGGAAGTTTTGTCTCTTTGAGTATTATTCAATTCAGCAACTGCCGTCTTGATCTTCAGTATCCCGCCATTGGGCATGGCGTCACGGGCATTGACTGCCAGGTTCATCAAAACCTGTTCCAATTGCGCGGAATCTGCCTTTACTGTGAGCGGTCCGGGGGCCAGTTCAAGAACAAGTTTGATGTCTTCACCTATCAACCGTCTCAACAGCTTTTCGAAACCGGTTATGATATTGTTGACATTCTCAGGCTTCATTTCGAGGATCTGTTTGCGGCTGAAGGCTAATAGTTGTCTGGTAAGGTCTTTGGCCCGAAGGCCTGCCTGATATATCTGCTGCATCGGCTCGTAGTAGGGATGGTCCTTTCTTGTGGTTTCCAGCAGGATCTCTTCATACCCAATGATAATGGACAGCAGATTGTTAAAATCGTGAGCCACACCGCCTGCAAGAAGGCCTATTGCTTCCATCTTCTGGGCCTGGCGCAATTGAGATTCCAACTCCTTCTGTATTTTTTCCGATTGTTTCCGTTCCGTGATATCTCGTATTAGTCCAATGAATCCTGTAAGAGTCCCATCATCATTATGAAGATAGTAAGCATTGACTTCACCTGGGAATATTGTACCGTCTTTTTTCTTGAAATTAGCATTATATAAAAAATTGGTTTTATTATTAACATGTTTTTCAAGTTCAACGCCGAAGCGCATGAATTCTTCTTCATTTTCATAAATGATGAGAATATTCTTCCCTGATATTTCTTCAAGAGAATAGCCAAACATCTCGACAAATGCACGGTTGCAGTCGATAATAGTTCTGTTTGTGTCTGAAACTGCAATTGCATCACGAATACTATTGTACAATGATCTGTACATCTCTTCACTTTGACGCAAGGTTTCCTCGGCCTTCTGTCGTGCCTGAACCTCTCTTTCAAGTTGAAGCATCCTTTTCTCAAGCTTTCTCACGAGCCTTTCGTTGTAAAGTTTAAGGGCTTCCTCTTCTCCAATCGGCGCAGTTTCCAGAATCATATCGCCGTCCCTGACCTCTGCCAGGACACTATGGACAATTTCAATAAAGTCTTCCGGTTCGCAGGGCTTGATAACAAAACGATCAGCACCTATTTTGATGGCGAATTCTTCATCCTTTTCTCCGGTGTAGGTGGCAGTGTAAATGATAAACGGGATATGGCGCAGGTTTTCGTCTGTCTTGACCTTTCGGCATAATGCAAAACCGTCCATGACAGGCATGAGAATATCGCTGATGATAAGATCGAAATTGCCTGATTTTAACCTTTCCAATGCTTCAGCTCCGTTTGCAGCCGATTGTACCCCATATCCGTTCCCCTTGAGCAGGGTTTCCAGCATATACCGGTTCTCGTCTTTATCTTCTACGATAAGTATGTTCATATCATGCCTCTTTGTTTTTACTGTGTTCAGGCAGATATCGGATGATTTCGGCTACAAAGGTTTCCGGGTCGATGGGCTTCTCGATGTAACCTGTGGCGCCTGCGGCCAGGATTTTTTCTTTATCTCCAACCATGGCGTATGAGGTAACTGCAATAATTGGTACTCCTTTCATTTCGGGATGCTTTATAAGTTCAGCGGCCACGGCATATCCATCCATTTCGGGAAGCTGGATGTCCAGAAGAATAGCAAGCGGCTTGTGGTTCAAGGCCATTTCGATACCTTTCCTGCCGTCTTCTGCGCCGATAACCGTATATCCGTTCTTTTCCAGCAGAAAGCGCATGAGATAAAAATTCTGTGCATTGTCTTCAATGATTAACAGCGTTCCGGTCATGTCAAACCTCCTGTCTTTATCGGAATGCGTATGGTAAAGGTGCTGCCTTTTCCCAATTCGCTTGTGACATCAATGGAGCCGCCCATCATATCCAGGAGCTTTTTGCATATTGAGAGCCCGAGTCCGGTGCCTTCATGTTTGCGTGTAAGGCCGGTATCGATCTGGTGAAACGGTTGAAATATATCGGCAAGCTCTTCTGCCCTCATGCCAATACCTGTGTCTGTTACAGTAAGCAGACAATGATCGTGATCGAATCCGCATGAAATGCCTACTCGTCCTTTCTCTGTGAATTTAATGGCGTTGTTGAGCAGATTAAGGATGACCTGTTCAAGGCGGCGCTGATCAGAAATAATTGTGCCGACATTCTCTGAAATGTCCACATGCAGAGATAATCCCTTCTGTTCGGCCAGCGGTGAGACCAGTTTGACTATTTTCTCAATAGATTGCTTCAGGTCAAAAGATGTCATGGAAAGATCCAATTGGCCGGCCTCGATTTTGGAAATATCAAGCACATCGTTGATCAGTGATAAGAGGTGGCGTGAACTGGTTTGAACCATGGTCATCTGTTTTCTCTGCTCTTCATTCAAGGGACCGGCCAGACCCTGGAGCATAATGCCGGTAAAGCCGATAATGGAATTCAATGGTGTCCGCAATTCATGTGACATGGTGGCCAGGAAGGCTGATTTGATCCGGTCGGCCTCCTGGGCCTTTTCCATGGCCACGGCCAGTTCAGCTGTACGCTCTTTGATACGCTGCTCCATTTCATTGTTGATTTGCCATAGTTCACGGGTACGCACATTCACCTGATGCTTTAAAATGAATGTACCTATCAGACTCATAATGAGCATAATGCCCGTGATCAGCCCTAAAAGTTTAAGCCATGCCGGCAGTTTAAGATGTACCTCTTCCGAGGTCCATCTCTTCAACGAAGCATAATAAATAGAATTAGGGTCGCTTTTCATATCTAAAAGATTCTTGTCGATAGCATCCAGCAGTTGTCTTTGTGCGTTGCCGGGTGCTGCGAAAAAGAGGGTGGAAGGATCGAAAATAATTGCCGTATCTTCAAGCCCGTACTTTTTTGCATGCATTAATCCGTAGAAGCGGTTGGTGATACCAGCGTCTATTTCATGTCTGGCAACTTTTTCAAACATGGTTTTATAATCCGGCACTGAAATCAAGGTGATGTTTAACCCGAAGTTATGTGTGAGCATGTCAAACGTATCCTTCTGAACAGAACCCTCCAGGATGGCAATTCGCTTTCCGTTCAGGTCCAATATTGCCTTGATCTTGCTGTCCTTGGGTGCATACACCTGAGACCAGGAGAACAGGACCGGCACCTTGTGAAAGGAGAATCTTTTTTCCCGTTCAGCCGTATAGGCCACATCAGGCATGAGATCTATTTCCCCTCTGGATAGACGTTCCAATCCCTCCGCCCATGTGCCTGGTATATATTGCAGTTTCCAGCCTTCGATCTTTGCAATATATTCGATGATATCAATAAAAATTCCTTCGGGTTTACCTGTATCCGAGGTGAAGACCTTCGGTGCATTTTCATAAACGCCAACCCTTACGACACGGTCATCCGCATTTGCTGATGGGGTTATAATGAATAAAAAGACAGATAAGATTGTGAAAATACTTATAATAAATCGTGATTGACAGGCGTCACTGTTATGTTTGCTCAAGGTCATTACTTACCTCCAAGCCGTATAACTAATGAACATTTTCCTGTATATTCCCTCAAAGTTGCAGTTTTGAATTCAGCATAGTTAAATTATATGTTCTTTAAAAATATAAACAAGTATCATGGATAATAAACTGAGATATTCTAAATATGAATGTTGAAAAGCTGTTTTCAGAATAAGCTTCTGCCTTTGCTTTTATGACTGTATAATCTGTAATTGTTAAAATATGGGCAGGGAGGTTGTGTGAAGTTTTTTAAATACATGCTTCTCGCTATCATTATTATAACTGTTGCAGGTTTTATCGGCGGCTGGCTCTATCTCAGACATCTCCTGCCCGAATATTCCGGGGATATTATACTGCATGGAATCGATTCGGAGACGTCTGTTATCCGCGATAAAAATGCCGTTCCTCATATTTATGCAGATAACACCCACGACCTTTACTTTGCTCTGGGTTATGCGCAAGCCCAGGACAGGCTCTTTCAAATGGACTTTTACAGGAGGGTTGCAAAGGGAAGGCTTTCGGAAATTTTTGGGAAAGACCTTATCGATGCGGACAGATATTTGAGGACAATGGGTTTTATGAGAACTGCGAAGGTCCAATCGAAAAGGCTGAATGGCCATACGCTTGTCATGATAAATGCCTTTACTGAAGGGGTGAACTACTGCATAAATAATTGCCCTCTGCCTCTGGAATTCAAACTGCTGGGGTATAATCCCGAGCCGTGGGTGCCTCTTGATTCAATCGCAATTGGAAATCTCCTTGCATTCCGGCTTGCCAGCTGGGCCTACAAGAATGAACTTTTCAATTACTTGTCCTGTCAGAAGATGGGAAAAGATAAAGCATCACTTCTCGTGCCAGGATATCCTGTTGATGCGGTGCCGGTTATGGATGAACCGGGGATTTCTGGAATGACAAAACTGACAAAGGCCTCTCATGATTTTCTGGGAACCTTTGCCTGCAGGGAAATTGCGAGCAACAACTGGGTTATAGCAGGAAAACGCACGGAATCGGGCAAGCCTATGCTTTGCTCGGATTCACATGAGGAAGACCCGGAGATGCCAACCCAGCGGTATATGGTTCATCTGTCAGGCCCCGGAATTGATGCTATAGGTGCGATGTTTCCGGGTATGCCTGTTCTCATCTGTGGCAGAAACAGGCATATTTCATGGGGAGTGACCAATTTCAATCTTGATAATCAGGACCTTTATATCGAGAAGATCAATCCCGGAAACCCCGGTCAGGTCATGTTCAAGGGAAAATGGGTTGATATGAAAGTAATGAGGGAACGCATAAATTACAGGGACGGCAAAAAAATGTCATCAAAAGACATTGAAATAAGGATCACCCCGCACGGTCCGATAATAAACGATATCGAAGAAGGTCTTGGAAAGACACCCATCAGCATAAGAAGAGTCGAGGCTGAACCCTGGTCGGTATTGGATGCGTTTTACAGGGTCAGCACGGCAACGAACTGGAAGGAATTCAGAAAGGCGCTGTCAATCTATGGAGCAGGCCCGCAGCATTTTGTCTATGCGGATTCCAAAGGCAATATCGGCTATACCGGTGCGGGCAAATGCCCAGTTCGAGCATATTCCGGTGACGGAATAGCTCCGGTGAACGGATGGAACGGCCGTCATGAGTGGAGAGGGTACTATCCGTTTGAAAAGATGCCCAAGGAAATTAATCCCGAAAGAGGTTTCATTGCCACAGCAAATAACAGCCCTGTCAGAGGCCGAAATTCAACACCTTTGGGCGAATACCGTGGAATGCCTTACAGGGCTGAGCGCATCACCGAGATGATAGAATCGAAATCCAGGCTCAGCCCTGAAGATATGATTGAAATGCAGCTTGATGTGAAATCAAAAATGGCGGCAAGGCTTGTACCTGAATTTGTTAGAATTCTTAACGCTTCCATAAAAAAAGATGAGATCGCCTATCTTGATGAACTTCTTAAGTGGGACTATATGGCAAAAGCTGAATCAACCGGCGCATCCATCTATGAGGTGATGATAACGAGAATAAAATACGAGATATTCCACGATGAAATGGGAGACTTGCTTTTTGAGAAATTTGTCTCTGACAAAACATCATCAACAAATCTCATGGTTGATTTGATTCTGAATAAACCCGATTCCGTATTTTTTGATAAGACTGAAACAAAAAAGAATGAGATACTGAATGATGCGGTGCTGGCATCATTCAGATATGCAGTGTCATTTTTAGGAGACAAACTCGGCAATGATGTCTCCAGATGGCATTGGGGAGATCTCCATCAGATAGAGTTCAGACATGTTCTCGGGCATGAGAAGATGATCAGGCCGTTTTTTAATTTCGGGCCTTCGCCTTTCGGAGGAGACGAACATACAATCAACAGGGCCGGCTTCGACGACAATAAACCTTACAAGGTGAACATAACGGCTTCAATCCGGTATATAATAGACTTTGGAAAACCGGATGCATCCATGGCGGTTCTCAGTACGGGCCAGTGTGCTCAGCTTTCAAGCAGATACAGAACCGATATGTCAAAGAAATTTTTAAAAGGCCGGTATATCAGGTGGACAATGAACAGCGTTGAAATTAAAAGGGATTCAAAATACATTTTAAGATTTAAACACGAGTAAGTCTTATCACCGATCAATTTTACTGAATTTTAGGATTGCTTTATTTGAAATTAACGTTAAACTATTATATTTAATAAGTATAGACAGAGTTTTATTAATTTGGAGGTGAAAGATATGAGGAGATATTCAGGACTACCTTTGTTAATAGTGTTGGTTTCTCTAATATTCACAGGATGTCCCAAGCTGAACTATGTGCCGTGTTCGATTCAGGTTATCAGCCCTGTCAGGGGAAGTGTTCTTCCTGCGGATTCGGGACCGGTAACTATAACCGGACGGGTCATAAAAGGGGACAGTGATCCATGGACTCTCAAGGTAAACGGGAAGAAAGTCGTTTTCGATCAGGCTACAGGTAATTTTACATGTACTTTCCAGCCCAAAGCCTCATCAATATTCAACACTGTCGTGTTTTCCATCATGGACAAAAAACTGGTGACCAACACGGAAAGGGTATCATTCCCGGTAGGCCAGTCGATGAGGGTTGGAGAAGTCGGTGCGGTTAATGACGCTTTGAGAATTCATATGGATCAGGACCTGCTTGACCTTGTAATGGCTCAGGTGAGTGATGTCTTGAACTCGGTGACCAGGCCCCTGATCTACGGACCCACGGAAGACAATGAACTGCTTTCGATGCTGGGTATAACAGATCCTCTGCTGGCGAGTCCGATAGATGTTAGTCTGAACCCGTTCGGCCGTCTCGTAATAGACAAGGATGAACCAAACCCAAGATGGAACGGTCAGATAAACATAGGACAAATAAGCATTATCCCTGATATTGTTGCCGGAAACAAAATTATGGGTTCGGTTATCATATCTCCGACAGAAGGTGTCGATCCTGACAGAACCGCCGCTTTGTACATTCAGGGATACCATTGGAATGTCGTGCAGACCAATCACTTTGCATTGAGCATAAAACAATTGAAGGTGGAGGGTGCCGAAATATCCCTTTACATGAATGGAGACGGTACAATCGGGGCAAAAATGGATCTGACCAAGGGTAATATCGTTGTCGGCCTGATTACCACCGATTATGGCTATCTGACGATGCCGAACTATCTGCTGACTGCACTTCTTAATGTTGTAATCAAGCAGTATCTCATGGAAAGTCTTTCCATAAGTTTTGACCTGATGAATGTTTCCGATCTGAGTTTGAACCTGCTGGACATCGACATTGCAATGTGGCCTATGAATTCCAGCATCTTGACGACATCCGATGACGATCTGAATCTGGATCTCGGAATATCGGCGGCATATACCGGCCCGACGCCGGCTGTTCCCGGTCTTGATACTTTCCTTGCCACTCCGGGTGACATAATGCCGTCACTTGATAAAGTTGCGGATGAGAACATAATGATTGCGGTCAGCGATGATATGATGAACCAGACTATGGTTGCGCTTATACAGACAGGTTTGTTGAGCAATCTTAACCTGGATGACCTTCTTTCTTCACTTACATCTGAGCCTGCGCAGTTGAGTGTATCGTTGCTTACTCCTCCGGTCATGGATTTATCAGGCAAGAAGACTTTGGTATTAAATAGCAAGGTAACAAGTATGGGTTGTGTTCTTGTAAGAGACCTTCTTGTCGAAGTCAGGCTGAAGGCCGCTGGCATGCCCCTTGTGCTGAGGCTCAATGTCGATGCGGATGCTTATCTCATGCTAAAGATCAAGGATACCGGGAACATTGGTGTAACCATCGATCCATTATGGACAAACTTCAATATCAAGATACTGTATCTTAACGGTCTGAACACGTCACTGGTCCCTGGATTCGGAAGACTTATATTCAATGCAATACTTCCGACGCTGCTCGACTCGATACTTGACATAGCTCCGCCAGCGATTGATCTCATGGGAAAGAACATCAGTATTCAGGTCGTTGGGACCGAAGCAAAGGACAACTTCCTGATCGGAAGGGCTAAAATAGTAGTCAACTGATACGATCCGACATATCAAGTAAAAGCAAATAAAACCCGCCGATGTCTGCGAAAAGCACCGGCGGGTTTTTTATTGGCGAAGAATCACTCGGGATTGCTCATATGAAGAGATGACAAATATTTTATTCAAACTGTGATTTGAATTTTTGGAAAGAAGCCTTCAACTCTTCTAGCTCTTTTCTTATTGCTGCGAGTTCCGTGATGATGTCTTCAGATACAGACGGCATGACGTGTTCTGGCGTGTTCTGGATACCGGTATTAATTTCCGGTTCTCCGCACAGAAGGTGAGTGATGCGGTGCTCTTTCTGCCCCGGCTGCCTGGGGAGTCTTATAATCAGTTGTTTGTCGAAAAGGATTTCCATTGCGTCAATCAGGTCTTCATAAGAATTAAAGGTGTGCATTTTTTCAGAATTGATCCTCAATTCACCGGGGGTCTGAGACCCTCTGAGCATGATAACACAGATAAGGGCGGCTTCGGGATTGTCCAGACTGTATGATTTTAAAAAATTTTCTTCATATTTTGGCGCCCTCCCGAGGGTGCTCTCCCATGCAAGCCTTTTTTCAATAAGACCTTTGACGGCTGAATGAACGCTGTCTTCGGAATATTCGGTCACTGGATTCCGGCTTGTTTTCTGGTTGCAGGCCAGCGTAAGAGAATTAAGGGTAAGCGGATAATTATCCGGTGTGGAAAGCTTTTTTTCAATTAATGAGCCAAGTATCCTAACTTCAATATGTGAAAGGGGGTTATTCATCGAGACTCCGTGTCGATATTCTCAAATCAGCACAATATATCGTTTCCCTGCATGGAAAACCATTCTTTCGCAGCCTGTTCTGAAGATATCGTTCTGCCTTCATTTTTTCTAACATCGGTCCTGTAATTTTCAATTAGACATATCTGTTCAAACATGATCTTTGATGCATCGGCATTGCCGTCATCGTGAAATTTGATGCCCACTTCGTAGGATGAATCGGAATGATGACACCAAATGACAGAGGCGGACGCTTTAAACAATGGATTTAAATAGGGGATGTTAACAACAAGCCTCATTCCTGACTGAAAAGGATAATGTGATTTAAAGGAAAGCCCGTTCAGACTGACATTTCTGAGCTGTCCGGATTTATGATCTTGCATCCCGTATCCATAATACCTCAGGGGTATTTCGGTGTTGCGTCTTGCATGCTGTCTCATAGGATTTTCTCCTGTCTGCCGTTCTATCGATACAGTTATCATCGGCATTACAAAAATAAAAAATAATGTTATATTTCAAGTTCCGATAAGAGAATTCATGATGTCTGATTTTTTTGACTCCGAATAACGTCTTTTATAATTTATAGCCTTTTCCACCACACCTGAAAGAGATTCGACGGTCTGCATCTCAAAAATGGCTGCAATGGACAGATCTATTCTGAATTCATCTCTGATGCGCGATATTACCTTTGTTGCGCTAATGGAGTTTCCACCAAGATCAAAAAAGTTATCGTATCTTGTTAAATCAGGTTTTCCGAGTACTTCAGAAAAGATACCGAGCAGTATTATTTCGAACCTGGACTGGGGTTCGGGATTCATATCCATATTAATTGCTGCGAACGGTTCATCGTCTTGAGAAATTTCATCTTTTATGAGACCCTTGATAAAATCATCCCTGAGTTTGTACCGTTTTATTTTTCCGCTTGAGGTTAGCGGTAATTCCGGTACTTTTACAATTGAAGACAAGGTGAATCCGAACGATTTCCGCAACCGGCTGTTTATATTAGAAAGCATTCTTGAAAGGTGCTGTCTTGATTCTCCTGACCTTGCAAAGAGTATGACCTTTTCCAAGCCTGTTTTGACATCCGTTATTCCGCAGACTGCATAATGAAGAGATCTGAGCCCCGGGATATTCCTGATGTATTCTTCTATATCGTTTGAATATATATTTCTGCCGTTTATAAAAATTATATCCTTGTGCCTGCCAGTTACAACAATTCTGCCGTCTCTTATGAATCCCATATCTCCTGTTCTGAGCCATTCACCGCAAAAAAGATCTGAGTCCATATCCACCCCATTGAAATAGCCGGATGTGACATTCATACCCTTGATCTGGATATGGCCGATCATGTTCTCATTAAGTAGCTCGTCATTGTCATCAGTTATCCTGACAGTCATATATGAGACGGGATATCCCAGGTCTGCAAGTTCGATTGAATCTTCATCTTCTGAAGCATCTATGGCGATGTTTCTGTTTATTAATACATTTCTGTCGATTTTATGGAAAGTGGGAACCGAGTTGATCGGCGGCATCGATATTTGAAGAGATGCTTCTGCCATACCGTATGCCATCCGGATGGATTCTTTTTTGAGACCGAACCGTTTGAATTTATTTATGAATGAGTGAGTGACCGAGGAGGATATCGGCTCAGAACCATTGTAAAGGGCTCTTATCGAAGAAAGGTCTATGTTTTTTATGTCTTCGTCCCTTACCTGGGAAGTCAGCCACTGCATTGCAAAATTAGGGCATGGCACATGTGTCGCCCTGTATTTGTGGATGAGCTTCAGGAATAGTGAAGGATTCTCTACAAATGTTCTGGTGGACAGGTTTACCTGGCTCATACCAGTAAGCATTGGTGAAATATGAAAACCGATCAGTCCCATATCATGTGAATACGGCATCCAGTTTACAAAGCTGAGTTCATCAAAGGCGATATCCATATCGCGTGATATCCTGTTTCCGGACAGGATTTCCAGAGACTCAATCAGGCGTGATGATTTAGGGCCCATCCTTAACATGTTAAGATCGGATAAACGAGAAACTGTTCTGGATACGATTCCCCTGCCGTGAATCTTGAAAAAGCGGTTTTTCATAAGAAACAGGGAATAGCCGATTACCGGTCTTACATCATTCGGGTCAGAGCTCAAGGTCATGATGGCGCCGGCGTCTATCGATGAAAGAAGATTGGCCTGAGATAGAATCACGCCTTTCGGATCGCCTGTCGAACCCGATGAGAATTGTATCAATACCGGTTCGTCCGGGCCTGTTTTATAAAAATTGTTATCCGGACGGCTGCCAAGAAGTTCGACAATATCGAACAGATTTGAACATTCAAGTCCTCTGAAAACCTCTCTTTCCTGGTCTGTGACAATACAGAAATTATTGATAACCCTTAAAACTCCATTAAGCCTTTCCATGCCTTCAGGTATTGGATAGCCGTTAGGAAGAGGGAGAGGTACAGGGACAAAACCGCCAAGAATTGAACCCCAGAAGGCCGAAAGAAACAGGGCCGGGTCTGCAAGCTGCAATATTACCTTATAGCCGGGTTTCAGGCCTTTTCCTCTAAGTCCGGACATGACACATTTCGAACTGTGCATCAGATCCGAATATGATTGAAGGTGTTCATTCCCGTCCTCGTTGACGTGGATGATTCCTTTGTCGGGACCAAGTATACATGCTGCACGGATGATGTCGGACATCTTTGTTATAAGTGGCGGTATGAGGGAATTTTTTTGAGGCTCGGGGCCTGAAGATATCGCCTGACGGTTGTTTGCCTTAAGAATATCTTCTATCTGCCTGTTCTTGTATTCATGAAAAGCACAATCCTGAATCATAAGTCCTCCTTAACAATAAAAAATCAAATAAAATCTAATAAGAAAGTTCAGCTGGCAGTTATTATAACTCCAAATTGAACCGATTAAAAAGGTTGCTTTTAAAAAATATTTTATTATGGTCCTGATGTATGTCTTATCGGGACTGGCGAGAGAATCCTGAGGTAAAAGTACAGGACGATAATCGAGATTACAAATAAACCGGAGATGATATAAAAAATATCATTAAGGGCAAGATAATCCATTATAATCCCGCTTATGCCGGGTCCGGCAATGAATCCAAGCATGTTAGTGATCGTAAACAGACCCAATGAAATACCCAGCCCGCTTTTTCCGGTGAGGCTTATCAGAAGAGCGGAAGATGAAGGCATTACCAGAGCAATCCCGATGCCTGAAACAATACCCAGTGCGGCAAACGAGTGAAAAGAAGTGCCGGTGGGAAGCAACCCTATACCAACGGCAATCAGAAATAGGCCGGACATCATAATTACAGTCTTGTCGGTTTTGTTTGCAATATAGCCGGCCGGTGTCAGACATATGCCGGCGGTAATTGCAAATATTGACGCCAGCAAACCAATCTGAGGCTGTGTAAGGCTGTGCCGGTTTGCCAGTACGGGCAGGAATGAAGTGAGGCCGCCTTCACCGAGGGAAAGGACAAACGAGCATATCAGCAGTCCCTGAACTGGACGGAATGTGAGTATATCTGTAATTCTTTTGAATTTCATACCGGGTTTGTTTTCAGATGACATCCTTTTTATTTTTTCTGGCAGAAGGGTGCAGAGCAGAAATGAAAAAAACAGGATCCCTGACATAATGATAAACGGCATGTTGAAATTGGAATTTTTTGAGGCATAGCCTCCTAATGTCGGGCCTATACCCATGCCGAAAAAAGTGCATGCATTGAATATACCCATATATGAGGCTTCCCTGCCTTTTGTTGAGAGAGAACCAGCCCATGCCAGGGAAGGTGTTATGACCATTGCGCTCAAAAGCCCCTGAATGAGCCTGAGAATAGCCAGATTCCAGGGGTTTTGCGTCATAAGATATAGAAGGGATACCCCTGCCTGAATTCCGAGACCCAGCGCAATAAGCAATTTGTATCCGTATCTGTCTCCCAGCCTCCCTGCAAACGGGCTTGCAAGCATGAAAGAGATGAAATAACATGAGGTTATTATGCCGAGCATCGTTCCGCTTATGCCGAGAGTTTCAATGTAAACAGGGAGAACAGGGGCCAGGATATTCATGCCTGTCATGGCGGAAAATGAGCAGATGCATAAGATTGCAAATACACGTGACATAAGAAAATCCATATCCTACAAAGAATGTTTATTGCCAACAACAATTTACTTATTAATTTTAACTGCAAATAAATTAAAATATTTAAGGAACGCGGGAGGGGAAATCATGGGAGTTGAAATCTCTATTGTTTATGAGGGTGATCTGCACTGCACGGCAGAACACTCTATTTCCGGTCAAAAAATCATCACGGATGCGCCGCTAGATAACGGTGGCAGAGGCGAGGCATTTTCTCCCACAGATCTTGTCGGCGCAGCCCTGGGAACATGTATTATCACAGTCATGGACCTTGTTGCCAAACGTTCAGGGATAGACTTGAAAGGAACAAAAGTACATGTGATCAAAGATATGACGTCAATTCCTGCGAGACGGATCGGCAAACTCACGGTTGAAATAACTTACCCGGAAGGTTTGAACCTGTCCGAAGCCGACAGAACGAAACTTGAAAAAACTGCCCATACATGTCCTGTTAAGCAGAGCCTTTGTAAGGATGTTGAGGTTGTGATCAATTTCAGCCTTCCATCCTGAACGATTCATGCTGCAGGTGAAGTAAACAGGAATAGTGTATGGATATAATCAGCTTGTTTGAAAAAAGCGATCTTTTTGCAGGTATGGAGGATGAGCTTAAAACCCTGCGTGCCGCCGGGTCAGTAAAAAACATGTCACATGCGGAACTTCTTTTTACCGAAGGTGAACCCGGTAAATACTTCTATCTTCTTGTTGATGGAGGGGTAAGGCTTTTCAAGACTTCTGCTTCAGGGCAGGAGGTGGATATTAGGCTTGTCAGGCCAGGAGAAATATTTGCCGAACTGATACTGTTTGAAAGGGATACGTATCCGGTAAGCGCAATGGCCGTTATGCCCAGCACCGTGTTCGCTGTTAACAGGGATGCTTTTTATGATCTGCTTTCAAAAGAGCCTTTCAGAAAAAAATTCATTATCAGTCTGATGCAAAAGCAGCGCTATCTTGCAGAACGCATCATGTACCTGATGTCGTATGATGTTGAGGAGCGGTTTTTCCGTTTTCTCCTCGATCATTACGGATGTTTCAATGAAATCCGGATAGATATACCGAAAAAAGACATCGCATCTGCGATCGGAACGATCCCGGAAACATTCTCAAGGCTTATCGCAAGGCTTAAAAATCACGGGGCAATAGAGTGGGAGGGAAACCGCCTTAAGGTAAACCCTGAATGGTGGGAAATGTATCAGGATGAATAAATATTCAATAAGAGTTACAGCTTCTCCCAGGTTGTCCCTGCAGGCGAGTCCTTTAACTGTATTCCCTTATCCTTAAGTATCTCCCTGATTTCATCGGCGCGTTTAAAGTCCCTGTTTTTTCGTGCGGTATTCCGCTCATTGATAAATGCCTCGATGTCTGTTTCGGTAAGGCCTGCATCTGTGAGGCCTGAATGCTTCATCATTTCAAGAAATGCAGCAGGTTCTTCCTCAAGAATTCCGAGCACATCATTAATCAGTCTTATTGCTCCTGCCATTGATGTCTTATCCATTGCAGTGAGGGATGAAGCTTCGTTTAATGTCTTGTTAACCGAGGTAGTAAGTTCATGAATACAGGCTATTGCACGTGCAGTGTTGAAGTCGTCGCACATGGCTTCATCGAATGAGGTCATGAAAGATTGAACAACTTCCGGCAGTCTGGATTCTTCTGAAGATTCCGCTGAAAGGTTGACACGTTCAAGCATCTCATAAAATCTGATAAGTGTCTGTCTTGATGTCTCAAGCGCTTCTTCTGAATAGTCGATAGGCGTCCTGTAGTGACTGGATACAAGCATGAGTCTCAATATTTCGGGGTGAGTTGTCTTTGTAATCTCCCTGATTGTGAGGAAATTCCCCAGCGATTTGCTCATTTTTTCGCCGTTAATCGTTACAAAGCCATTGTGAACCCAGTAGCGGACAAAGGTCTTTTCATATACACCTTCGGACTGGGCTATCTCGTTTTCATGATGAGGGAACATCAGGTCCTTGCCGCCGCCATGGATATCAAGCTGAGGTCCAAGATAATGTGTGCTCATGGCTGAGCATTCTATATGCCAGCCGGGCCTGCCCTGTGACCAGGGGCTGTCCCACAGCGGTTCTCCAGGCTTGCTTTTTTTCCAGAGCGCGAAATCGAGAGGGTCTTCCTTGCTTTCATCGATATCAACCCTGGCACCTGCAATCATCTCTTCGAGCCTGCGGCCGCTCAGGTAGCCGTAAGGCCTGAATTTCGAAACCCTGTAATAAACACTGCCGTCCGACTCATATGCGAGGCCCTTTTCTATTAAGGTTTTGACCATTTCGATGATCTGCGGGATATGCTCGGTGGCCCTGGGTTCGATATCGGGCTTCTTTACCCTCAGAATATCCATGTCTTTTGAAAATTCATCTATATAGCGCTCTGCCAGTTCCTGAGAAGAAACGCCTTCTTTATTGGCTCGGGCGATTATCTTGTCGTCGACATCCGTATAATTTCGCACATAGGTCAGGTCGAAACCTTTGTGACGAAGGAACCTTGATATTACATCAAACACAATCTGGCTTCTTGCATGTCCGATGTGGCACATGTCATATACGGTCATTCCGCAGACATACATGCCGACTTTATTGCCGCTGATCGGTTTGAATTCCTTCTTCTTCTTTTCCGGTGTCGAGTATATTTCCAGAGCCATATGTCCTAATCCGTCCTTTCTTCCAGAAGTACCACTGCCTGGGCTGCAATTGCATTGGAACTGCCGATTTCGCCCAGCCCTTCGGATGTCCTGAACTTGATCGAAACCTGAGTTTTACTAATGCCTGCTGCTCTGGATACCATATCCGTCATTGCCTCACGGTATCCCGACAGTTTCGGTTTTTCGCAGATGCAGTTGCAGTCAATATTTGAGATTGTGTAGCCTTTTTTTGCCTTTTCGGCAATTGTTTCAAGCATCCTGATTGAATATATGTCTTTTGTTTCCTGTGAGTTATCAGGGAACATGACGCCTATGTCACCCATGGCAAGGGCGCCGAGTATTGCATCGCATATGGCGTGTATTATGACATCACCGTCGGAATGACCCAGAAGGCCTTTTTCAAAAGGGATTGTTATTCCGCCCAGTACAAGCGGCCTGCCTTCGACAAGTCTATGAATGTCAAATCCTGTTCCGATTCTGAAAGGCATAAATCGCCTCCGCCAATATCATGTCTTCAGGAAGCGTTATCTTGATGTTGAAACGCTCGCCCTCCACCATCCTGACCGTTCCGCCTGATTCCTCGATAAGAATACTGTCATCGGTCGGTATATAGTCTCTCCCCATTGCCATTCTGTGCGCATCCAATATCTTATTCATCTTGAACGCCTGGGGCGTCTGGACTGCAAAGAGATTTTCACGCGGTACTGTTTTCATGATAAAACCGTTTTCAGCAATTTTGATTGTATCCGTAACAGGCAGAACCGGAATGCATCCATCCGCATCTCTTGTTCCTTTGATCAATTTCTTTATAAGGTTAAATGTTATGAATGGCCTGACGCCGTCATGAATCAGAACGACATCACAATTCCCAGCGGCATCAAGACCGTTCATCACCGAATCATGTCTTGCTTTTCCCCCGGGTACGATTTTGATTTCATTGTTGAATCCATTCAGGCAGGACTGCATCACTTCTACATCTTCTTCAGGAACAACAACAATGATCCGGTCTATTTCGGGGATGTCAAAGTGTTTTACTGCAATCTTGAGAACAAGTTCACCTTTGAGATTTATAAACTGTTTCTTTCCGCCGAATCTTTTGCCGCTGCCTCCTGCTACGACTATCGCACTACAGGTTTCCATTCTTCGATGAGGCGAATATCATGCGGCCTGCAGGAGTCTGCAGGATAGAAGTTACAACTGCTTCAACTTCGGTATTCAAAAGGCTTTCGCCCTGTTCGATTACGACCATTGTCCCGTCGTCGAGGTAGGCTACGCCCTGACCCTTTTCCTTGCCCTGTTTTGTAACGGTAACCGTAAGTGTTTCGCCCGGGAGAATGATAGGTTTAATGGCATTTGCAAGGAGGTTTATATTAAGGACATTTACACCTCTGATCTGAGCCACTTTATTCAGATTGAAATCATTTGTAATTATGTCGGCATCAAGTTCTTTTGCAAGGGAGATAAGCTTCGAATCGACCTCTTTGACTTTGGAATATTCGGTTTCGTTAATCTCTATCTTGATGTTTGGAATGGTCTGGAGTTTGTTCAATACATCAAGCCCCCGCCTTCCTCTGGCTCTTTTAAGACCGTCTGTAGAGTCTGCTATATGCTGAAGTTCATTAAGGACAAACTGGGGCACGATTATCCTGCCCTCTATAAATCCTGTTGCGCAGATATCAGGTATCCTGCCGTCGATTATTACGCTGGTATCGAGTATCTTGGAGCGGGGTGCCCCTGTATTCTTTTTTCTTGCAAACACAGGAAGATTTCCAAGTTCTTTGCCCCAGCTAACCCCTATTGAATATCCGAGGTAGCCGAAAATTACGTTTAAGATAAAGAAAATATAAATTCCGCCTTGGAGATTATCGAGGAAATTATATCCGATGAGGCTTCCTATGATGAGCCCCAATATCGTGCAGAGAAGTCCACCAACATAAGCCATGGGGTGCAGTGCATAACCCCGCATCTCTGAGAATACTATCGAGGCAAAGGATAAAAGTCCGATTGCTGGCAATATGACAAGCCAGTACCATTCCTTCATATTTTGCCGTGCATAAGTGAAAGTACCGTAAAAAATTATTACTGCGATAGCTAGTCTGACCACCCACTTCATATCAGTTCATCCTTAAAAAATATCATTCTTTGCCTAGGGCATCCGTAATCTTCTTCTCTACCGCTGTTTTATCGAGCTTTCTTGAGATGAAAATTTCGTTAACCAGCAGTGTCTTGGCTGTATCATACATCTTTCGTTCGCCAAAAGAAAGTTCTTTGCCTTTTTTCAATATATTAAGGTCTCTCAGTACCTCGGCGATTTCGGTAGCGTTACCGCTTTTTATTTTTTCCATATATTCCCTGTAGCGGCGGTTCCATGTCTGGTTGTCGATATGTACGTCCTTCTGCCTTAAAATGCTGTAAACCTTATCAATCTCACTTTTGCCTATTAATGGTCTTATCCCAACGTTTTTAATATTGTTTACAGGAACCATGACAGTCATCTGGGTATCGAGGACTTTCATTATCATAAATGAAAGTTTAGTGCCTGAAATATCTCTTTCTTCGATTGATTCAATTTCAGCTACACCATGAGCGGGATAAACAACCACATCAGCAACTTTGAACATGTTTGATTTTCCTTTCAATTCCAAAAATAATATCAAACGCTGGGAAATAAGTCAACATAACCGCTGGCATACTCTTGACTTTGATACCTTTGATATGAGAATCATTGATATATGAATTATCCGAATATCGATCCTGTTCTTGTTAACATCTGGGGCCCATTACAGATAAGATGGTACGGACTTATGTATGTAATTGGCTTTGTATTGGCCTTTCTGATTATAAATTCAGCATCGAAAAGGAGACAAAACGGCCTGTCAAGACTTGATATTGAGGATTTGTTTGCTTACTCGATTGCAGGCCTGATCATCGGTGCCCGTCTAGGTTACTGCATTATCTATGATTTTTCATATTTCATGTTAAGACCGATAGAAATTTTCATGCCATGGAATGGCGGGATGTCTTTTCATGGAGGACTTATTGGCCTTCTTGCTGCCGGATATATATTTGCAAAAAGAAGAAGGAAAAACTTCCTGATGCTTGCTGATATGGGAGCTCTCGGTGCCCCTCCCGGCCTCTTTTTCGGAAGGATAGGGAACTTCATTAATGGCGAACTGTATGGACGTGTTACCGATGTCCCATGGGGTATGATTTTTCCCGGGGGAGGTCCGCTGCCAAGGCATCCGTCACAGCTGTATGAAGCATCCCTGGAGGGGTTGGTACTGTTCCTTATCGTATTCGGGATCAGCTTTAAATCGAAAATAAACGGCATGCTGCTGTCGGCATTTCTTTTCTTTTATGGGCTGTTCAGATTCATACTGGAATTTTTCAGACAGCCTGATGTTCAGAAAGGATTCGTAATAGGTCCCTTCAGTATGGGGCAAGTGCTCTGCTTCATGATGATGGCGCTTGGGATATATGTCTTTTTTTATGCAAGATCCCGTAAAGAAGTTGAAAATCCAGTATCAGAGAAACAAACGGCCGTTAAGCGGTCAAAGCCTAAAAATAAAAAGGCAAAACCCTGATAATGTATGATTCACAGCAGCAGGCTTATCTCAAATAAAAGGGCCTTTTTGAACTACAACCGTTATAAACACAGAATAATGTATGAGAATGACTCACTCCGAGCAGATCTTGTACTGAAACTGATTCCCTTGCTTCTTCACTTGAATCATTCTGGATTTCCTGGCTACTCGGGAAATGAAGACTGCCCCTGCGGTATAAAAATCATGAAAAGGCCTGTAGAATCTCAAATGGATATCATTTCAATGATACCTGAAAAAATATCCATCAGGTCAATTCAGGAGAGCATGCCCAGAATACGTGAAATTGAAGGAATATTTACAATAGGCAGTCTCGGAAGTGTCGCTGAAACGAAAGACAGCGACTGTGACATATGGGTTGTAGTCAATGCCGCTGATATAGGCGAAAAACGGATGAAAATGCTTGGAAAAAAACTTGAAATAATAAGCAGATGGGCTTCTGGCTTATACAATATGGATGTATTTTTTTTTCTGCTGGATGCTGAAGATGTTAAAAAAAACAATTTCGGGGCTATTTCTCATGAGGGGGCGGGATCATCACTAAAGAGTCTTCTCAAGGAAGAGTTTTACAGGACAATGACTCTGATTGAAGGCAGGATTCCAGTCTGGTGGATAATACCGGCAGAAGGAAATAAATATTTTTACAATGAGACATTAGACGGTTTGTCGAATATCGACGGGATAAATGCTGATGACTTTATCGATCTCGGGGACCTTGATGAAATTCCAAGGGATGAGCTTCTGGGCGCTGCCTTGTGGCAGATGCACAAGGCCTTGAGCGATCCGCTTAAAAGCGTTTTGAAGATGGCACAGGTCAGAATGCATCTTGAGACAAAAGGCGGAGCGGAATTATTCTGCAATAATCTGAAAAAAAAAGTCCATGAAGCGAAGTATAATGAAATAATTGACCCGTATATAGAGGCATTCAAAAGTATTGAAAGACATTACTCCCAGGAAGGAAATTCCCATACTGCAGATTTGATGAGAAAATGCATCTATCTCAAATCATTGCCGGAAATCAGACCTAATGACCTGCTTTCAACCGGAGATAATCATAAACGGACAATGATTTCAGAGCTGATTAAAGAATGGGGATGGTCCTTAAAGACTATTGAGCACCTTAATGCATTTCCCGACTGGAATATTAAAACCTATAAACTTTTCGGTAACCATATACATGAATTTTTAAACAGGTCGGCTATGGCGCTTCTTAAAGATGCCACGTCTTCCGGTACGAAGGCTGATATCTCTCAAGATATGGAAATAGAGGTATTAAGACGGAGAATAGAATCCGTATATGTCAGAAAAGAGGATAAGATAGAGACTGAAAAGAGGATTCAGAAGAATGAGAAGCCATATGATGACCTTTATTTCGGTTTTTCAAAAGGGGTGTGGGAAGTATTCAATAATCCGGATTATACAGATAAATCAGGCGTGATATCATCAGCGAGGAGGATTTCTTCCGTAATAGCATGGCTGGTTTTAAACAGGCGATTCAGCAGCACGACTTCATGTCATATGCTTCCGAATGCCACCAGTGTTTATCTGTCCGATGTCCAGAGCCTGATGAGAGACCTTGTTAAAAAGATACCTGATGCGGCTTCGATAGGACTCGACAGGGATTCCTTGATGAAAAGCATGTCTCTCAGTTCCGTAATTCTTATTGGAAATCTCGAGCAGCCTTTGTCTCCATCCATAAAGGAAATCGATGTGATAGCACTGAATACCTGGAGTGAGATTTATTGTATGCAGATGGACAGGGAAGAATTGAAATTATGGTTTAAAAGTTTTGGATCCAGGGATACAAAAATCAGTATCTGGCTGCCGGGAAGCGGTGATTCAAAAAGTCTGGCAAGGGAGCTGATGTCAATTATAAGAGAGGGGTGATACTTGACCGCAAATAAGGTAAAAGTTGGATTGTGCCAGTTGAAGCAGAGCATTGACATTGCCGATAATATCAGAAAAGCGGCCGGCATGACAGAAGAAGCTGCCGAAAACGGGGCCTCGATAGCAGTCCTTCCAGAGATGTTTCTGTGTCCATATGAGCCGTTTCATATTAAAAAAGCGGTTAACAGATCCGAATATGCAATTGATCTGTTAAAGAAGAAGGCACAGGAAAATCGGATATATATAATTGCCGGAAGCTTGCCGTTCTCCGTTGGAGGGGCGAAACCTTTCAACAGGTCGTTTGTGATTGATCCTGAAGGCGAGGAAGTATACTTTCATGATAAAATACACCTGTTCGACTGTGATCCTCCGGGTGGGCCGAAAGTAATTGAATCTGCAACAGTGAAACCCGGAAACATGCTGGGTGCGTTTAAAACGCCATGGGGTATGTGTTCGGTTATTGTCTGTTATGATATAAGGTTTACTCAATTGACGCAGCTCCTTGCAAATATGGGAGTAAGCATGATGTTTGTCCCAGCCGCTTTTTCCATGACAACCGGGCCGGCGCACTGGGAGATGCTGGTAAGGATGCGTGCCATGGAACTGCAGGGGTTTGTTGCAGGCGTACAGCCTGCCAGAAATAATGACTTTAAGTATATTCCATATGGCCACTCGATTGTTGCCGGACCATTCGGCGATGTTATTGCAGATCTGGGAGAAGGCGAGTCTTTAAGAGTAATAGAGATCGACCTGAATGAATGCCAGAATCTGAAAAAAAGATTTCCCCTGCTAGAACACCGGAGATCCGATCTTTACAGGACGGTATGGTTGAATGAAGATAGTAATTAATGGATTAAAAAAATCGTTTAAAGGGCAGACGATTCTCGATGGTGTCGACCTTGTAATACCTGAAGGAAAAACTACTGTAATCATAGGGCCGAGCGGTACCGGAAAAAGTGTCATGATAAAGCATATCCTGGGTTTGATTAAACCGGACGGAGGAGAAATCCTGATTGACGGCAAGGATGTAACGAAACTTAACGATATAGAACTAAATGAGATCAGAAAAAACTTTGGTGTGTGCTTTCAGGATGCGGCTTTGTTCGACTCCATGTCTGTAGGTGAAAATGTAGGATTTCCGTATAAGGTTCATACTAAAATGAACAAGAATGAAGTAGATGACAGGGTTTCAGAACTCCTGAAAGAAGTAGGACTCTCGGGCATTCAGGAAAAGCTTCCTTCACAGCTCTCGGGGGGGATGAGAAAGAGGGTCG
Source organism: Desulfomonilia bacterium (assembly GCA_036567785.1). NCBI lineage: Bacteria > Pseudomonadati > Thermodesulfobacteriota > Desulfomonilia > Desulfomonilia bacterium. The sequence goes on from DATCTV010000062.1 coordinate 168,130, forward strand.
GTCTTGCAAGAGCTATTGCCATGGATCCTAAGATTCTGCTTTTTGATGAACCCACTACCGGGTTGGATCCTGTAATGAGCAATGCCATCAACATACTCATAAAAGAGGTTCAGAAAAAAACGAAGGCGACTAGCCTCGTGATAAGTCATGATATTCACGGTGCTCTCATGATGGCTGATTTGATGGCCATGCTTTATAAAGGCAGAATTGTGTTTTCAGGCGAGCCCGATGATTTCATAGATACGAAAGACCCTCTTATCCGCCAGTATATGGAAGGCGGAATCGAGGGTCCTATTAATCCGATTCGTTAGCCTCAAGGCATTTCAAAAGATGCGTCAGGACTTTTTATTGTAAGGACAGGGCATACCGACTTTTTTATTACCTTTTCGGCCGTACTCCCGAACAGCGCATGCCTGATGCCGGTGCGGCCATGAGATCCTATGACGATCAAATCAATGCATTCATCTTTTGAAAACTGTATGATCTCATAGAATGGCACACCATGTATTATATAGGTGTCGCAGGTCATGTCTTTGGGAACTATTGTATTGACGATATCTTCGAGCTTGCTGGTGGCGTTCTGCTCGAATTCCGCATACAATTGAGGCAGAATTGTCGGGCTCAGATTGAATTCCGAAAAATCTGTTATATCCTGCAGGATGTGAAGGATATAAAGTCTGGCGCCGAAGGTCTTGTTGAGTTCGATTGCATACTTCAATGCATGCATTGAAGTAGAACTGAAATCGGTAGGTATTAATATCTTTTTTATCATGTAGACTAAACTAATTATGAAGACACATGTGTCAATACCTTGTATGAAAATTTTTAAGAAATTGCTTTGCTCCTGAGTTATGGTTTATAGACCTCACATGAAACATTTCTATCCTATCATGATTTTTGCTGTCTTTGTCATGAATGGATGTGCGACTGTAAATATCGAACAGAAAAAAGTCTTTCCTTTCAGAGCTGAATTCGAAATCAAGGGAAATGTAATAAATTCGGGAACCGGTCTGAATGGGGCTATGCTGATATCGTCTCCTGAATCCGGGATATCTGAGGTATATGGTCCCGGTGGAATTGCGGCTTATATCCTGAAGATTGATGACGGAAATGCAAGGATCACGGATACATGGGGTCACGAGATCGACAGCTGTAATGTGCCTGTAAAGGATATTGCTGGCCTGATTGCAGGAATTCCGCCTTCAGGTCTGCGATGTGAAAAGAAAAACAAAAATGGTGAGACCAGATTGAAATATCTCTGGGGCGATGTTCTGCTAGACAGACACATGCTTCCTGTTGAAGTAAATATAAAAAGCGCTAGGAAGATAAATGCGGTTTTTTCAAAGTCTGCCGGTGGTATTGACTTGATGATAACATGGGGTTCTGATAACTTTATAATAAATATATCCATTATCGAAGGCGGGAGATGGCAAGATGCTGAAGGTGAAATGCAGAACGTGCGGCAGTGAAACTATCTGGAATGATTTTGATGGGGAGACAATCAAATGCAGCAGATGCGGTGACCCCATCAATGTTCAGCAGTCATTAAGGGACAATATTGAACGCAGGGAATTTGGTGAGGTTAAGAAAAAATACCGCTGTCCGAACTGCAGAAAATATATCGAAAAAAGATATTTTACAAAATGTCCGTCCTGCGGAAAATGGCTTATAGGTAAATATTTTATGAGCGGCAAATGGTTTGTGTTTACAATCATAATAGTTGTATATCTTATAGTATCGATTCTTTATCATAATTTCGGATTGAACGAGAACCCCAGCACAACCAAAAAGAATATTGTGAAAGAATGGCTGTATCACCAGGAAAAATAAAAGCGCTCCAGGAAAGGCTCGATGCACTGGAAATATATGAAAGGGACATAATCGAAAAATTTGTCCGGTCTCAAGGTAAAGGCGGACAGAAGCTCAACAAAACATCGACATGCGTATATCTGAGGCACATCCCGTCAGGTGTTGAAGTAAAATGCCAGGAAGACAGGTCTCAGACACTGAACCGCTTTTTGGCAAGACGTATTCTGGCTGATAAAATTGAAGAGCTTATCACCGGCGGAAAATCTGAAAAAGTTCAGAAAATTCGCAAACAGAAAGACAGGCGTGCAAGAAAGACTAAAGCCAGGGACAGACAGAAAAATGATATTTCTTCCTGAAAGCTTACCATACAATCATATGATTGAAGATTTATCATGATCTCAACCCCTCAATTTGCAGCCTTTCAGTCAGTGGTCATCATTCCTTTTGTGGCCGGTGCATTATTAAAGAACAGATTCAATGACCCTGTCAAGCTTACAAGGCGTCTTGTCATGATAAATCTGGTTATAATCGAGCCCCCCATAGTGTTCTGGAGCATCTGGGGTCTTAAGATAACCGCTGAACTCATATACCTTCCTGTAGCCGGTTTCTGCATGGTGCTGTTCGGACTTGCCGCGGGCAGACTTTTCGGACATGTCATCAGGCTGGATAATAAATCAAAAACAACTTTTATAATCAGCTCTTCCATAGCGAATCATGGTTTTACGATGGGCGGGTTCATCTGCTATCTTTTTATGGGAGAAAAGGGACTGGGGCTTTCATTCATATTCCTGTCATACTTCATTCCGTACCTTTTTCTTGTAATATTCCCTTATGCAAAGCAGGCATCAAAAGGTGAATCATACAGCCTTGACACAGTAAAGGAGTTTATCAAAAGTCCTAGAAACATGCCCCTTTATGCAATGATCGTGGCCATATTTATGAGGCTCTACGGTATCACCAGGCCCATGATCATTTTTCCTGTGGAGATACTGCTGATGCTGTCAATAGGCGTATATTACTTTTCGCTCGGACTGAGTTTCCTGATAGGGGATGTGCTCTTCTACAAAAAGGAAAGTCTAACCCTGTGCATGATAAGGTTTCTGTTGATTCCTGCGATGACAGTGATTGTTCTGGTTTTTTTGAATCTTGATCCTGATATTGAATCCGTCATACTTATCGAGTCATTTATGCCTGCAGCTGTGTATTCAGTAATGTCATCCGTTCTGTTTGGCCTTGATGAAAGGAGGGCGTCTGCAATGTTTGTTTTTAATACTGTGGCTTTTCTGCTATTTGTTCTTCCAATGATGCTTATTTTTATTAAAGATTTGAGAAGAATTATAAGTTGATTGATTTATGGAGAGCATATGATTGAAGCGGTATTATTCGATGTCGGTGGTGTTCTGTTTGATGAAGGATACAGGAAAGGTCTTCATGCAATCGCGCAAAGGAATGGCATCGACCCGTTAAGGCTTGAGATAATTTCAGACAGGCTGATACTTGAAACCGGGTATCTTACCGGTAAGGCCGAAGAGAATGTCTTCTGGGAAGGAATACGACATGAAACGGGAATCATGGAAACCGACGATGAACTGAGAGATGCTCTTATAGAAAGATTTGTTCCAAGGGAATGGATGTTTGAGATTGTCGGAAAATTAAAAGATCATGCAAAACTTGCGATATTGAGCGATCAGACGAACTGGCTCGATATAATGGAAGAAAGACATCACTTCTTCAATCTGTTTGATACTGTTCTCAACAGCTATTACACGGGACGCAGCAAGGTCGACCAGCTGACGTTTGATTTTGCGGCGTCTGTTATCGGTTTCAGGCAGGAAAATATTCTTTTTGTCGATGATCGAATAGGAAACATAAAAAGGGCGGAGGCCTCGGGCTGCAAGACGATTCTATACAGCAGCAGGGAGAATTTCTTGAAGGATATAGAACAATACTTTCCGGATATCACCAATTGGTAAGCCATCCTCAGGCACAATTGAATTTTTATTAACAAATAACTGTCGAGTTCCTTGACTAGAGCAAATCTCATGTAGTAAAAAACTAGTCTCTGAAGGGAGATTGCAATGGGTATGACTTATAAACAGGCAGGGGTGGATGTAGACAAGCAGAACACCTTTGTCGAAAATATTAAACCGATAATCAAATCTACATTCGGTCCTGAAGTTTTGGGTGGAATCGGCGGATTCTCAGGCCTTTTCAGGTTTAACCAGAATAATTTCAAAGACCCGATACTGGTATCGTCAACGGATGGTGTGGGTACGAAGCTGAAGATAGCATTCATGGCGGACAGACATGATACGGTCGGCATAGATCTTGTCGCCATGGTTGTGAACGACATAATCGTCGAAGGGGCTCAGCCTCTTTTCCTTCTGGATTATTTTGCTACCGGAAAGCTGAATCCGGACAGAGACAAACAGATTATAACAGGCATAGCGAACGGATGCAAAGATGCCGGCTGCTCGCTTATAGGCGGAGAGACTGCCGAGATGCCGGGGATTTACAAGTCTGATGAATATGATCTGGCCGCTTTCGGCGTAGGCGTGGTTGAGGCCGACAAACATATCAACGGTTCACGCATAACACGCAACGACATCCTTATAGGCATTGATTCATCTGGGCTTCACAGCAATGGCTTTTCGCTTGCTAGAAAAGTGCTGCTGGAAGATTCAGGATTGAAAATTGATTCCTATGTACCGGAACTGGGAAAGGTTCTTGCTGATGAACTGCTTACGCCTACCAGGATTTACGTAAAAAGTATCCTGAACCTTTTCAGGGATTTCGATATAAAGGGGATTGTCCATATCACCGGCGGAGGATTCATAGATAACATTCCGCGAATACTTCCTGAGAGGTCTTGCGCAATCATTGAAAAGAAACTCTGGGAGGTCCCGCCGGTATTCAGGTTTATAAAGGAACTCGGGAAGATCGAAGAGAACGAAATGTTCAGGACATTCAACATGGGTATCGGCATGATACTTTTTGTCGGCTCGAATGAAGCAGAAGACGTATTGTTGAGGCTGAAGGGGCTCAAATTGAACGCACAGATTATTGGAGCCGTCGAGCAGCGCAAGGACGGTTCTGCTGTTTCCATTTTGGAGTAATGGGGTAGGATGAAAATCGGAGTTCTGGTATCGGGGAGCGGAACCAATCTTCAATCGATCATTGATTTTTGCGAATCAGACGAGATGGTTGATGTCGCAGTCGTAATAAGCAACATGGCCGATGCATATGCACTGAAAAGGGCTGAGGCAAAAGGAATTCCCACAAGGATAGTTTCCCATAAGGATTTTCCTGACAGGGCCGGGTTTGACAGGGAATTGATACGGATTCTGAAAGATTTCGGTGTCGAACTTGTTGCACTGGCAGGCTTCATGAGAATACTGACAGGAGAATTTTTGAGGGCGTTTCCGGGCAGGGTGATGAATATTCATCCGGCTTTGCTGCCGTCATTCCCGGGACTCGAAGTCAGGCAGGCTGCAATAGATTACGGCGTCAGGTTTTCCGGATGCACGGTGCATTTCGTTGATGAAGGTGTTGATACCGGACCTATCATAATTCAGGCGGTTGTCCCCGTTTTTCCGGATGATACGGAAGAAGAGCTGAAACACAGGATATTAAAGCAGGAGCACAGAATTTATCCTCATGCGATCAAACTTTTCGCACAAGGTATGTTGAGAATTGAAGGCAGAAAAGTGTTTATCAAAGATAGCAATAAGGACGAATCGCAGTGGATGACCAATCCGCCCCTGTAAGCCTCAAGTCTCCGATAATTGTAAGCGCCTGCCTCCTCGGTTTCGAATGCAGGTATGATCTAAAAAAAAGCTCTGGCATAAAATTCAGGATCCCTGAAGGTGCACTTCTGATACCCGTATGTCCTGAACAGCTTGGTGGCCTTTCCACACCCAGGCCTAAATCTATGTTTGAAGACGGGGACGCGGAATCTGTAATCAGGGGCATCGCCAGAATAGTAACTGAAGATGGCAACGACGTTACAGGCAATTTCATAAAAGGTGCAGTTGCTGCAAAAAGAATAACTTGCATAACACGTGCACGGTCTGCTATACTTAAAGACAAGAGTCCATCATGCGGTACGCATTTTGTAATGATATCCGGTGAATTCAGAAAAGGGCTCGGTGTAACTGCACAAATTTTAAATGGAATGGGTTTATGCATTGTAAACGAATATGGGAGGCCGATAGAAGAAGAGGAGTAAGCCTTGTTGAACTCCTTGTAGTAATTTTCCTGGTTGCCATAATTGCTTCAATATCAGTCCCGTTCCTTGGTGGGGTGATAGAAAAAAGAAGCCTTGATAATGAGGTCGATTTTATTTCAGGCACTATTTCGACTTCAAGGACAAAGGCGATAGAAAAAGGCTTTCCGTTCAGACTCGATTTTGATTCATCGAAGATGTTGTTTCTTGTTTATGGCGACAGGAATTCAAACGGCATGAAAGACGACGGCGAGGAAGTTCTCGGACCATACAAGCTCAGGAGCGGCATTACGTTCGGATCGGCGGCGTCAATCGGCCCTAATGATACGCAAATACCTGAAGACGGGATAAGTCTGGTTGACAACCGTCTGAGCTTCAACTCGATTGGCTCATCAAATGCAGGTACAATATATCTGAAAAAAGCTCAGAGAACAGCCGCCATCAGGATAATGTCCGCAACCGGGGCTGTAGTCTGCTGGATTTATGATGGAAAATGGAGGAAGAAATGAGGAAAGGATTCGGTCTGATTGAGGTATTGATAACAATTGCACTGGTATTTTTTATTACATGCGGAACTATAAGGTTTTTAATGGCTTCAACCAAAACGGGCATCGATTCCAATTCAAGAACTTATGCATCTGTTGCTGCACATACAAAGCTGGTTTCCTTGAAGAAGGTATCTCTTGCGGATCCGGATATCACAGTCGGATGGCATGTAGACAAAGGTAATCCTTTTGTTCAGTGCAACATGAATTACTGCAGATTCTGGAGGGTTACTTTAAACAAGGACGGCAGCAGGTCAATAAATGTGCATGTCATATGGAACTCTGAAGAAATACCCGGTACGGTCTCGTCGGAAGAGGATCTCAAAGCATGCGGCAGGTCCGGGGTTGAATTCAAGGGAACAAGAGACGCCCTGATGCCTTAGTCATAAGGGCGTCTTTATACGGTTAGGGCTACATGACCTCGTTCTGTGTCTGAGCGACAGCAGCATCGATCTGGGCCTTCAAATCAGCCGGTAATCCCGGGATATCGACATTAAGAAAACCCCTGACAATTGTAGATGTGGACTCGTCTTCCGACAAGCCTCTGGACATCAGGTAAAGTATCTCCTCCTGGTTGATCTTTCCCACAGCCGCCTCATGTGACATTTCAACACCTTCGGCCTTGCCGTGAAGCTCCGGAACTGCAAATATATCGCCTCCGTTCAGAATGAGACCATTACACTCAAGGTGTGCCTTTACGCCCGGGACATCACCCATGAGATGGCCCCGGTTTATTATTGTTCCTCCATTGCTTATTGAGCGGGCAATGATTTCGGCCCGTGTCTCAGGGGCTGTCAGAAGTATCTTTCCGCCGACATCGAGCTCGGTTCCGGGATGGCCGACCAGAAGGCTGTAGAATCTTGCAACTGCTCCCCGTCCGACAAGCCTTGTCGTGGGATACATCTGGAGAGATTTGAGTGGTTTCATACAGATATAATTGTTTATGAAAAGGCCGCCTTCCTCAACTACACCGACCGATCGCGGCCTGACGTTCATTCCTTCTGCCCAGTGGTGGATCATGGTAAAGCTCAGGCTGGCGTTCTTTTTCACAAAAAATTCGGAAATGCCGACATGAAGGCCCTTGATCACATGAGCTCCGGATACGCATCCTGTTATCACGTGCAATTCCGAATCCTCTTCCGCGATGATGAGGTTGTGCACATTCTGGCTCAATGCGTCCTGATGGAGATACAGGCATGCCTGTACAGGGAAGGTGACTTTAGCGCCTGGAAGTGTCCTTATCACATAGCCGTTATGAAGATCGGTATAGGCAAGCGCGGTATATTTGTCCTGATCCGCGGAAACAAGTTTCCAGTAATATTCCTTGATCCAGTCCAGTTTGAGGGCATCCTTGATGGGTATGACCTCAAGACCGTCCATCATGGACTGTGCATATACAGCGGTCGTGTCTTTCTGAACATATGAACCCGAACGGTCAGCCTCGGTGGCATCAACGCCGGCCTTAAGCATGATATCCTTGTCTTCAGCCGGAAGTTCATCAAGCTTTTCTATAGGAAGATGGCACTCGCCTTCCATGCAGTATTCATCAAGTTCTATATCTGGACCGAAAGCGGCTTTCCTGTCTTTGGCCTGGTCTATTTTTTCATCTATTTCATGCATTTTATACACTCCTGATAGCCTGCCCTGCTTATTGTCTGGAATATCTCCTGAGGATTACCCTTGCATGCCATAACTCCATTGAACAGCACCTGTCCCCTGTCGGCAGGCACATAATTAAGGATATAGCCGGTATGCGTGATAATGAGACCCATTTTATTTCTGCTTCTGTGCGCATGTTTCTGTGAGAATTCGGTATGCGCCTGGAAACTTCGCTGCAAAAGAGAGCCTATGGTATTCCCGATCAGCGCAATGTTTTCAAGGTCGACGCCTGATTCCGGTTCATCGAAAAGCATAAGGTCAGGCTGTTGCGCCATGAGTTGAAGCAATTCGGAGCGCTTTATTTCTCCGCCTGAAAAACCGGCATTGATATCCCTGTCAAGAAAATCAGTGAAATTGACATTCGCCGCGAGATTATCCACATCGGTTTCTTTGCCATGCCCGCATATCTCAACCATTTTTCTGGTTTTAAGGCCGTTGATGGTTGGAGGCCTCTGGTATGACATGCCGATACCAAGCTTTGCACGTTCATGAACAGGCATATATGTGATGTCGGTATCTTTGAAGGATATTTTGCCTGAGGTGACTTTGTACTGGGGGTAACCCATTATAGTCATCAAGAGCGATGTCTTGCCTGATCCGTTCGGGCCGAAAAGGATATGTACCTCACCGGGGTGAATTTCCATGTCCACCCCCTTGAGGATTTCCTTCTCGCCCAGAGACACATGAAGGTCTTCAATCTTCAGCATTGTGAATCTCCTGTTCTTGGTTTGATTAAATCATCTATGTTATGTCAAAGAATCAGCAGAAACCGTTGGCAACTTGCCGAAATGGAATCCTATTCCAGTGAATACAATAACAGTTTACCAGATTATGTTACATTATCAATGATATGATGTGATCCTAAATCAACTTGTCACAAACATCCAAGGCCTTATCGACAACTTCGTCCATATTATAATAGCGGTATTCGGCTAATCTTCCGAGAAATAATATGTTTGTAAGTGCCTCCATTTCCTTCTTGTATTTATCTAATGTTGCCAGACTGGAAGGATTATATACCGCGTAACTCGGTACATTCCTTCCGGGTTCATAGTCTTCGGGGAATTCACGGAGAATGGTCGTTTTCTTGTGTTCCTGACCGGAAAAATGTTTGAATTCTGTTATGCGTGTATAGGCATGATCATTCGGGTAGTTCACAACTGCAACCGATTGGAAGCGTTCCATGTCCAGGGTTTCGAAATCGAAACGCAGTGAACGGTATGGGAGCTTGCCGTGCTTGTAATCAAAGTAATAATCAAGGGGTCCTGTATAAATAAGTCGATCATACTTGATGCCCTTTATGATTTCCTTGTAGTCTGTATTCAGAAGCAAATGGATATTCCGGCGGTCAATCATACGTTCGAACATGCGTGTATATCCATGCTTGGGTATTCCCTGATATGTATCCTGGAAATAACGGTCATCCCTGCTAACCAGTACTGGAACCCGTGCCGTTACGGAAGGATCAATCTCATCAGGTTTTATCCCCCACTGCTTGACGGTGTAATGCAGGAATACTTTTTCGTAGACGAATTCTGCAAGGAACTTGATGTCATTGTCATTATGTTCCCTCATCTTCAGGATTGGCACTCGAGCCCCGTATCCATATGTATCGATCAACTTTTCAACAAGACGGGATGCCAGGTTTGACGGAAGCAGAGCTTCAATCGTGTTCAGATTGAAGGGGAGTGGCGCGTCTATTCCATCGATATGGGCCTGGACATGATGATCATACTGTCGCCAGTCTGTATACTGGGAAAGATAGTTCCATACACGTGCACTTTTTGTATGAAGAATGTGGGGGCCATAGAGGTGTATCAGGATGTCGTGGTCATCATAGCAGTCATATGAGTTTCCTCCTATGTGTTGCCTCTGCTCAATCAGCAGGATTTCTCCCCCCTGCTCTGACAGACGATTGGCAGCCACGATTCCGGCAAATCCAGCACCGACAATTACAGTAGTAAATCTTTTCACATTCTTCTCCTGTATCAAATTTGAATATCAGAAAGGTTAAAATTTAGCAATACTTACGCCGGGAAGAATAGAATCATGACTTGAAGGAAATTTAAGGTCAGTGTGCAAAAAAGGATTTATTTTTCGGGAACCAAATCCAGGAGAATCATTTCTTTATGGTCATATGTACGGGGATATGGTAAAAAATATTTGTATATCAGACGGTTGGAGATTCCAGAAGATATGCAATTTTAAAATGCATCGAGAGGTTGGTATGGATAAAAAGTACAGAATATTGTTTGCAACTCCTGGTTTCTATGGACATGTCGCGGTGGCATTGCCCATCGCAAAACACCTTCTGGCGGATGGGCATACAATCGGCTGGGCCAGCGGCAGCAACATCAAGGGTCTCCTGTCGAGAAACGGAATAACTGAATTCTTTCCCCGCGATGTCTATAACGCAGGTATGGAAAAACTCATAGAAGCAAAAGGAATCCATGATTATATGCAGAAGGTTCCCAGGGTCTTCACACCCCAGACAATCGAGACCTGCCTGAGGGAACTTATGACTGCCTTTGAAACCTTCAAACCTGACGCTGTATATATTGATTCAATGGACCTGCTGGCCATGATGGTCTCTGATAATCTAAAGGTGCCCTATGCTCAGGGAAGCGGAACGGCAATTTTCTACTTCGAAAAGGATATCCCTCCAATCGGAACAGGCTGGGACATCAACCATGTCTTGCTCAACCGGGTGCGGCTTGTCCCGTATCTCCTTAGAACCGTACCGTACATGTTATGGTCTTATTTCAACAACAAAAAGGCACTTAAGTCCTTCAATCCGTCATGGAGCATTGAAAACGTCATCCGTGGCGTTTCTCCCTATCTGTTTATGCTGTTTTCAACCGACAAGGTTGAGTATCCGCGAAAGATGTTTATTCCCCAGGTCTTTTATGTCGGTCCCTCAATGCTTGTGCCCAATGAGAGTGATCTGCCTGAATTTCCATGGGAACGCCTGGATCCGTCACGTCCCTTGATTTACTGTGCGACAGGCACTCTTTTCTTCAACTGGTACAAGCAGTTCTATAAAAATGTTCTTAAAGCCCTTTCCGATGACAATTTTCCGATCCCTGTTCAGGTTGTAATGGCGATCGGAGCCGGACAGTCCATAGAGGAACTGGGTGAAATTCCAAAAAATGCCATCGTGGTTCAATATTCTCCCCAGATCAAGCTCCTTGAGAAGACAAGTGTACTTATCACTCATGCGGGAATCAGTACCGTGAACGAGGCTCTTATGCAGGGAATCCCCATGCTTTCCGTACCGCTCGGACGCGACAGGATGGAAATGGCCCAGAAGTCTGCCTACAATGGCTTCGGTATCCGACTTGACCTTCACAAGGCAACGCCTCGCAGAATAAAGAAGGCAGTGATTGAGCTTTTAAAAAATCCCAAATATCAAAGAGCTGCAGAAGGTGTTATGCATTCATACCAGAGTTGCGACGCCCCCCGTACGGGTGCCGATCTCATTCTGCGCTTGGCGGAAACAGGGAAACCTATCAGACGCAAGTTCGGTGCACCAATCACGCTCAGGTCCATAAAGGATCTGCCGGCATATCTCGAAGAGGATTAACTGGCTGACGGCCTCACGTTTGTGAGGCTGTTGTTTTTAAGCTTATTTATCCTGATTGCGAATCCTTTACCGCAGACTTCATGGCATCTTCAGCCCAATCGATTTTCTTTTGAAGGGTATCAATGAATTTCTCGAATCCGGGACGGTTATCGGTGTCGGTCATGAGGGTGATATCAACGCCGGAATCGTGAGAGATAATAAGGGGAAAGAGAGGGTATCCGATCTGGATGATGCCGAACGGCCACGCCCTTGTAGCCTGATAGGTTGGAGTTGAAAGGTCTGCCATTTTAAAGGATCCTACATTGGTAAACGGGTAGAAGAATGGGAATATCTTTCGCTTGAAGACAACTTTTTTCATAATGTGGATACCCAGGCCGATCAGCCATACTGGGATATGGTTGATATAAGCAGGGTGCTTTCTGTAGGCCAGGCCTTTTGAAATGCTTTCCCTTATATCTTTCTGGATCGCCCGTATCTTTTCCGGCAGTGGCAGATTTTCATATTTACTGGGTTCAATCATTATCAGCCCGGTCAGATTGGCAGCCTTCCTGAGTCCTGGCATGAGAAGCGCACGCAGGTCTACCGCTATACTTGATAGAATTTTCTTGCCGCGAAGACCGGGATTCAATTCGTAAAACGCTTCCAGTATGGCATAAAGAATCTTCCCGTTGAGAGATTTCTGGCTTATCCGGTCCCAGGGAATAAGAAGGCTATACCATTCTATGCAATTGTAGCTGGATGGTGAGCCGATAAGATGTCTTCCAACATTGAGCCCCGGGAATAACACCGAACAGTCTTCTTTTCGAACAGGTTCAGCAGGAGCCACCTCGGAAATCTGAGGGCCGGGCTTTTGGAAATAGTCTTGAGGCAATGTCAAGGCATAGAGGTCTTCACGAGATTCAGGCCCGTCTGTCGGGCCGAGTGGAGCTTCACCCCTGAGGATACGGAAAAGTTCATTTGCCATTAGAAAAACGGATAATCCATCCATGGATGCATGATGTATCTTGAGATATAACCGGTGAGTTTTGCCGTCATTGAGAGAATAAATAGCTACAGGCGTTTCCCGGCGCAGGTTCATTTTATAGCGCAGGATCTTTTTCTCTATTATTTGCGGCCAGTTACCGAGAGGGCCTTGAAGTTGATGCGGATCAATCCTGATAAAGGGTATGGCGGTGTCTGTTTCTTCCCATCTAAGAGTAGACAGGCATCCTTTGAGCTTGGAGCGGCAGATAGGATATGTATCAGCCAGGATGCGCAATGAGTCTATCACCTTTGCATCCGGGATATCCCCGAGGCCGTCAATTCCCAGGGCAACCGACATGGGCATGTCCTGTTTCTCGAAAGCCAGCCACATACGCTCGCTGGGGCCTATAAGGCGTTTATACCTGCCCGATTCCTTCATTTTATCCCGCTCTCCTTTCTGCCGTGGTTCTTCTTTGCTTTGTATGCATTAAAATCATAATACATTGAAGTTTAATTATTTCGGTGGTTGGATTTTATCCAGGATTTCACCCAGGCATTCCTCGAATCTTGCCATGCAGGCTTGTACCTCGTCTCGTGTGAATTCAGCCTCCTGGAAGTTATAGGAAACAAATACCTTTTCATCCAGTGTGTTCATCGTGACAAAGAGTCCGTGAGATGGTGACGATGCGAGAAGTTCACACAGCTGTGCCTTCTGTCCATATGAATTGAGGCTGTCCATATTGCCTAGATTTGCCAGTGCTCCTGTTTTTGCAAGTATCCCGGCCCGCTTTGCCAGACGGATAATTCTTGCGTAGTTCTTTTTCCCGAGCAGCGTAGACATCTTTGCTGCAAGGCCGGAAGCGAGGGTCTGCCTCTTTTCTATCCTCCCGATTTTGTGCGTCATCTGTGAGTGTATGTCGCGGATTATGGCCATATCGTCATCCCACAGCTTTCGAGGGAGCCTTATCATGAACCCCGTGATGTAGTTGCCGATAACGGGTTTCCTTTCCGGATAGTAGGGCCTGAGGTTTACCGAGACTATAATCACTGCAATGTCCCCAGGGACATTCCTGCCGCGCGTCAATGAAACGGCTAGGGCAGCAAGTATAAGAGTGGTGATGCTGACGCCAAGTTCTTTAGCACTTGACCTTATTAAGGACAGGTCATATTTCAAGGCCTGCTGATGTACATCGACAGGTCCGAAAAAGTTTACGGGTCTGTCGGTAGCCTGTATCAGATGTCCCTTCGGTGTCTGTCTGCTGTCTTCAATCATGGACTTGACAGACTTGATGAACTGGGACGGCAGCGTGTACCAGGGATGGTTCGCAAGGGCGGGCAGAAGGCTTGTGTCGTCTACCGGTACGGGGTCAGTTTTTTTGCCGTTAAGGTATGCCATCAAAGAACCCATCATATGCAGACAGGAAAACCCGTCTCCCACCACATGGTGGATCGAGAACAATAGCACAGGTGTTGGGTCATCAGGGAAATACAGGATCTTAACCGGGAGCGTCTGGAAGAGTGAAAAAGGCTCATTGTAGAAATTGCGGCGCGCCGAGAGGAATTCACTGGAGTTGTAGCCGACTTTGGGAATTACACGGAATGCGTTGTTGAAGAACAGTTCGATCCTTTCGTCGGTTTCGTCAAGGATCCTGAGCCGGTATGAGAAGAGGGTCGGTTCCAGAAGTGACCTCAGACGCGGATATATGGTAAGCAGATGCCTTGCTGCATCGCGGATCTCACGCTCGGGATGGGCTTCCCTGAAGCGCAGCATCAAGAGATCACCCTGAGCGATGTTGACATCCTCCATCGTCAGGTAAATGAAGTCTGCATAATTAAGCCTGATGATGCGGGAATTTTTGATTGTTAAACCCGTCGGGTTCATGGAATTTTCAGCATTCATGGCTGTTACCTCTCAGGATATGACTTTTTTGATGCCGAGTAATGCAGCAATTGATCTGTCTGTTCTTTCAATGATGCCGATGATTTCTTCTCTGGTAAATTCCGCCTCCTGATATGAGAAGGACAGATTGATTGCATTGTTGAGGCTGTTCATTACAATCAGCAATGCATGCGATGAAGTGCCGCATCCGGCTTCCACGACCTGGGATCTGTCACCGTGTCTGTTGAGGTTGTCGAAATTCCCGACGTTGGAGAAAAGGCAGGTCTTATTGATTATGCCCCGTTCTTTTAATACCCTGGCCGTCCAGGCGTAAACCTTTTTCCCAAGGAATGTTGAAAGCTTTACCGTCAGCAGCAGAGGAAGAATCTGTTTGTTTTCAATGGTTTTCAAATATTTATTGATCTGATCCTTTATCGTTTCCACAATAATGAGCGGGTCGGGGTTCTGGCCCATATCCACCTTGATTACCGGGGCCATGACGTAGTTTCCGAACACCGGCTGCCTGTCAGATGTCATGTAAGGCCGGAGGTCGATAGGCATCTCGATCCAAATCAGATCGCCCGCATCTTTCCTGTTCAGGGCCATCGACAGCGCAGACAGAACGAGTACGGTCATGCTGCAGTTAAGCCTTTTAGCGCCTGCCAGTATAGTGCTGAGGTCGTGCGAGAGGTTCTGGATATGTATATCCATTGGACCGTAGAAGTTAACCGGCCTTTCCGATGCATGTATGATTTTCTTCTTTTCCTTCTTTCCTTTTTCATCTGCCTTGATGGAATTTAATATCTGTTGAGGAACCTTATAAAACGGACGCTCGAGGAACCCTCTTATGATGCTTGGTTCTTCAGCCGATTGTATCGGCGGAATAACTCCATTGAGGTATGACATGAGAGAATTGAGAAGATGAAGCCAGCCTGAACCGTCATATATCATGTGATGAACTGATATGAAAAGCATGGGCATGGGGTCGTCCGGGATATAGCGGATTTTGATCGGGAATGACTGCTGGAGGGCAAAAGGCTCATTGAGAAGATCTCTTCTGTATTTCAGAAAATCGGCGGTGTCGCAAGACAAGCCGTATCTGACCTTGAATGCCTCGTCGAAAAGTATATCCACTTTAGGGTCGCTGTCGTCTAGCACCCTCATGCGGTATGAGAACATGGTAGGTTCCGCAATAGACCTGAGTCGAGGATATACAGTCAGCATGTAACGCATGGCCTTTCTTATCTCGGAGGCGCTATGCCTTGTCTTGAAACGGATCGAGCTGAACAGTCCCTGAGATGTGACAATATCCTCCTGTGAAAAAAAGAGAAAGTCGATGCTGTTCATCTTGAATGTTTCGCTTTTCATAATTGCCCTATGCCTCCGCATAGATGGATTGGATCATTCATAACTCAAGAAGTTCATCGAGGATGCCCTCGAATTTTGAAATGAGGTCATCAACCTTTTCACGGGTAAATTCCCTCTGCTGGAACGAGACCTTCATGTGTATACTGCCGTCCATGCTGTTGACGACGAACAGAAGCCCGTGGGATACCCCGCAGGAGATCGCATCGAACAGCTGGGCCTTCGGGCCGTGCGAGTTCAAATGATCCAGATTTCCGATATTTGACAGTCCGCATGTCCTGTTGATAAGCCCCTTTCTTTTTGCCGTGCGTATGCCGTGGGCATATAGCTTGCGGCCTGCAATCGTTGTAAGTTTGAACACGATGAAAGGCAGCAGCATCTGCTTGTTCTTATGCATGCTCAGGCTGTTTTTTATCTGGGTGTTAATGTGTGATATTATTTCTCTGGGTTCACTCCATATGACTCTGGGAACCTGTATCTCCATACCGGACAGGTAGTTTCCGAAGACAGGCTTCGGGTCGGGATAATACTGGCGCAGGTCGATTGGCAGGCCGATGCGGATGGTATCCCCGAGAACACTTACATCTTCCCTGCTGAATAGGATCGACAATGCAGTCAGGAACAGGGTGTTTATCGTACAGTTCAACTGTTTTGACTTTAACCTGATGGCAGAAAGGTCGTTCGGCAGGGTCTTGTGGCAGATATCAACAGGGCCGTAGAAATCGACTGTATGTTCTGTTGCAGGTACTGTCCTGATATTTTCAGGTTTTGCCTTCCTGTAAATCAAAGACTGGAACGTCTGCAAAATCTGGCGAAATATTTTGCCCGGGCTGTCCTCATAAAAGACTGGATCCAGGCTCGGATCGTCGATTTGATACGGTTCAGGGATCTTTCCGTTCAGATAAGACATGAGTGAGCCTGCCATATGTATCCAGGATGATGCATCACCGGTAACATGCCGGAGTCCCATCAGAAGAACAGGGTACCGGCTGTTGTCGAGGTAGTAGATTTTAAGCGGCAAGGCCTGTTCGAGGGATATCGGTTCATTGTACAGGTTGCGTCTGAGTTCGATGTATTCAGGTGAATCAAACTCGATGTTTTTGAAAACACGGAAAGAATCCTTAAACAAAAAATCCAGGATCGGGTCATTGTCGTCGATTATCCGGAAGCGGTATGAAGACAATGTAGGTTCAACCACAGACCTGAGTTTCGGATAGATTGTAAGCATATACCTCAGGGCCTGGCGGATTTCTTCCTCTGAATGGGGTTCCTTGAAGCGCCAGGTCACGGCATTTATGTTCGCAAGGCACACGTCCGAGGTAGCCAGGTGAAGAAAATCATTAAAATTAAGGGGGACTGATCTGCTGCCCGTTTTCATATTATCATCCTCATCATACCATTATTTCATCTTTACTTTTCTGATTCAAGACTGAATACCAATTATTTTGCGCGACCGGGTTGCATGATCTTGTTGTTGAGGCTATTGTGTAGTATGGGGTCACAATGTTAAGATATCTTTTGATAGTTGCAGCATTAGCAGGCGGAAAACTTCTTGACAATAAACTCAAGTATTCACGGGAACTGCCGGATATCAAGCAATGGTCCTTCACTGACTATCTATATTCCATCCTGAAGGCATGGCGGCCTGTAGTCAGGGCGCAAAAGGACAAAGGGATAGAGCAGTTCTTCAAAGCTCAGGACCTCGATTTCTTAAAAGACTGCCGGACCGAAACGGCATCAAAGGCAACACTAAGTTTCGGGGGGGACATAATAGACTGGGTTGAAATCGAGAAGGAAAGCAGAAATCACCTCTGGGATGAGATTGGTGAATACTATTTTTCCGGTGACATCGTTTGCGCTAATCTCGAGATGCCGATCGATACGGAAAAGCCGCCAAGGAAGCCCTTTGATCTTAAATCCATAAAGTTGGACAGGTCATTGTTCAAGGCCCCGAAATTCAACGGTTCGTCTCTTACGCTCGATGCTCTTCAGCGTAACGGACGCAGGCCGGACATACTGTCAACGGCTACCAATCACTGTCTTAACATGGAGGAATCAGGCGTGACAAATACCCTCGGGCTGCTCGATGAGAGGGGTATCAGGCATGTTGGCACTGCCAGGACACACGAAGAACAGGAAGACATCCCGATAATAGAAAGGAACGGGATCAAAGTGGCGTTCCTTGCATACACTTATTCGATAAACCAGGACATGGTGCCCGAAGGGAAGGAATATCTGGTAAATATTGTACAGCTTAATGAAAAGAATGCAGACATTTCTATCATCCGCAGACATATAGGAATCGCAAGGTCAAAAGGGGCCGATATCATTGTTGCTTCGCTGCATTGGGGGTATGACCAGGAGGTGTATCCGACAGCCAGCATCATCGATAATGCCCATGAAATAATACAGGCAGGGGTGGATATAATTATCGGTCACCATCCGCATATTCTTCAGCCGCTGGAAAAGTATATCTGCTTGGACCCGGTAAACGGTAAGAAAAGGACAGGACTGATCGCCTATTCGCTGGGCGAGTTTTTAAGCTATCCGCCGTATTCTTATCCTCTTTCCCCGATTCCGGCGGTGTGGCTCTCGGCGGTTTTTTGCATTGAGATATCAAAAGGCCATTCAGGCAGCGGGTTTCAGACATGGATATCCGGTGTCAAGCTGCGGCCATTCTACAAACTTGGAAGAAAGACCGGCAGGGGCAGTTACTCTGTGAGATTTATCGATCTGAGGAAGACCTTGAACGGTCTGATTACTGCCGCCGGGCATTACAGGCTGAGTATCAGGGATATCAATAAGATAGCCAGGGCAAATGCGTACCTGGAAGAATTCATATATCCGGCAGATAACGACAGCATCCTCGAATCTCTTTAGGTTTAGGCTGTCCCCTTTGTCTCTGTATTTATTGTGTCTAAAATAAATCAGCAAATACCGCGTCATCTTAACATTCAGACAGGAATTCTTTTTGATAAGTCTGTCCGCTTTTCTTTTCTAAAGTATTTGCGTGTTATTCCGTTCAATTAAATTGGAGGGGTATACATGCAGAGTTCTGCATTTGTAATATTATTCATTGCCAGTATGGCTACATCACTGGGGATCAGTATAATCCTCCCGATCCTTCCTGTATATGCAAAGGACATGGGTGCCCGGGGATTCATGATAGGTCTGGTTTTCTCAAGTTTCGCCGTCACTAAAACAATCGTGAGTCCATTCTTCGGACGATGGGCCGATCGAAAAGGAAAGAAGCCTTTCATTGTGTGGGGTCTTTTACTCTTCACGCTTGTGGCTCTGGCCTTTGCCTGGGCTCAGAATGTGTATGACCTTATAGCCATTCGCTGTTTTATGGGTATATCCAATGCCATGGTAGTTCCCATTATTGGTGCCTGCATCGGCGGTATGGCCAGACAGGACAACGAGGCCCATTATATGTCACTTTTTGCTTTATCGGCCTTGATGGGAATGGCCATGGGTCCATTGCTGGGCGGTATTGTATCAGACAGGTTCGGCATAAATATGGCCTTCTATGTTATGGCAACAGCCACTGCTGTTGCATTTGCCACAACACTCTTCGGTCTTCAGCGGAATGAAGATTTAAGTAAAAAGAACAATATCCTGTCCCGTAATCCATTAAAAGAACTTCTGGCAATTCCAAGGATTCGAGGTTTGATGGTCTTTCGTTTCATCGATGTGCTGAGTGTGGGAGGGATGCTCATTTTTCTGCCCCTTCTTGTCAAACAGCAGCATATCAGCACTTCCCGGATAGGGATTCTTGTTTCAATCCTTATCTGTTATGCCGGAATTATGCAGCTACCCTTTGGACGGCTGTGTGACAGAATGGGGAAACACGTTACATTTATCATCTTCGGAGGAGCAATAGCAGCTCTTGCACTTGCATGTCTGCCTCTTGCCCGGGGATTCTGGGGATTTTTGACTGTCGGTCTTATATCGGCTTCAGGAGGTGCTATTGCAGGGCCTGCAGCCAATGCACTTATCGTTAGAAGTTCAAGGAAGATAGGGCTAGGCTTTGCGGTGAGCTCTTTCGATTCAGTTCAGGCTGCAGCCTTCATTGCCGGACCGCTGATTTCCGGCCTTATAATGGATGCTTTCGGACTCAATACCGTCTTCTTTTTAACAGCCGTCATTTATCTGCTTGGACTCGGAACATTTTTTTACTACTCAAAGAAATAGAATATATATTATCCCGATAGGACGTCATGAAATGATTCAATACGAAAGAGACTAAGAGAAAAATGCATTGTAAAGCACTGATTGAATTGGTATGTAGTATAAATAGAAGAATTTGAGGCGAGATATCTTCTATAGTGTTGACCCACTCCGGAGATACGGCCCCGGGTTCATATCTGATAAAGAGGAGGAAACGTGAAATGCCTGAAAAAGGAATAACCTTCTACCCCGTACTTATGAAGGAACCTGTAAAACCTGAAGATGCCGGAAAGGTCGATGTTGCGGACCTTCTACTGGATCAGATAGAGGTGCAGGACCGTGATATCGTTATTGTTACATCGAAAATAGTAAGCATTCTGGAAGGCCGATGCGTAAGGCTCGATTCGGTTGT
This sequence comes from Desulfomonilia bacterium, assembly GCA_036567785.1. NCBI lineage: Bacteria > Pseudomonadati > Thermodesulfobacteriota > Desulfomonilia > Desulfomonilia bacterium. Next base: position 188,740 of record DATCTV010000062.1, read on the forward strand.
TCCTTCAAAAAAATCCCGGAAAATAGCTGAATTCTATGGAAAAAACCCAGGACTTATCGAACTCATAAATCAGGAAGGCAAGCCTGTATTTGTTACCCCCGGCTTCAGGCTGATGAAAAAGAAGTACTACAGGGATATCCTCCTTTCTCTTGCCAGACCCGGGCTTAAGGAGGAGGATGCGAACAGGATCATGAACTTCTCCTACTCCATACGGTGGATGGTAAGGATGCATGGATACCTTGCCGACAACGCAGGAATAGATTGTCAAAATGTTCCCGAAGGCTATGCCGTCCTTCTCCCCAAAGACCCGCGTAAATCTGCCGATAATATCAGGGAAAAGATTTTCGAACGGACCGGAAAGAAGGTTGCGGTCATAATCACCGACAGTCTTGGCGGCGGGGCAGTTCTTGGCAACTGGGACGTTCCCCTGGGGTACAGCGGGATGGACCCTGTGGAAAGAAACTGGGGACAGGTGGATGTTTTCGGAAGACTAGGCACCGGGGGAGGCTCAAACTTCATAATTCCCATTGCCGCTATGGGTGGCATAGTGATGGGCAATAGTGATGAACGCACCCCGATAACTGTACTCAGAGGTTTTGCCTACAAAGACGAACGGCCTGAAGACATCGGGAAAAACATCCTTACATTCCCTTCAAAATATATTTATGAAGGGCTTTTCTGGATAATTGTAGAGACAATACGCTATTTCTTTATACGTTGGAGAGCTTAGGATCACTTCCTGATTTTTGCAAAATAGTAAAAGAGTATTGTGATAACGGCATATAAGCCGGCCATGAGACGAAATACGCTCGACAGGTTGAACTGGTCCATGATGAGGCCGGAAACGATAGGCCCTGCAATAAGCCCGGCCTCCTGGAAAGAAGATATCATTCCGACCGAGGCTCCAAGACCTGTCTCCCTGCATTGTTCAATTATAAGGCCTGATGCTGCTGGCGCCGAAAGGGCGGTGCCAACCGCCACCACCATGCCGATGGTCAGAAAAGACCAGAATGTTTTGCATTCAGGCAATAATGCCAGACTGATTGCACCTATGATTCCTCCAGCACAAATGAAAAGGACCTTGTCGTGCCTGCCTGCAAGCTTTCCGAAAGGCAGTTGTAGGAATCCTGCAAGTATCATTACAACGGCAAGGAGAATGCCAACCTGGGTATTGGAAAAATTCAGTTTTTTGCAAAGAAGTGGCATGAAAACAAAAAGGCCGCTGACAGCCATTGCGCTGACTGTTGTAGCCAGGGCCAGGCCCTTCATCAGATTGGAGGTGAAGAGTGCTTTGAAAGGCCTCTTAACAGGTTGAGATGTGTATCTGTGCTCGGCATCTTTCGGCAACAGAAAAAGGGTAATCAAAAAGGCCGCGAATAGGAGAACGGCTTGACCTATGAACGCCATATCCTTATTGTATAAATCTGCCAGGACACCTCCGATAACCGGACCAATGGCCATGCCTATACCTACAAAGAGGTTAAGATTGGCCATGTAGAAGCTTTCCTCTCCCTTTGGTGACATGCTTCCCATGTATGCTGCAACGACAGGCATAACCATGGAAAAAGCAATTCCTGCTGCCAACCGGACGATAAGGAGCTGATGGGGTGTGGAAACCAGGGTATAACTCAAAGCCACCCCTGTATAGGCAAAAAGGCCGGTAACAATAAAGATCTTGCGGCCCCATTTATCGGAAAGCCGTCCTACCAAAGGGTTGAATATAAGTTTCGATATCGACAAGCCAGAGAATATAAGTCCGAGCATAAAACCGGCCGCATTCAAATCAGCGGCAAAAATGGGCAATATGGGCTGTATGATACCGAATCCAAGATTGGTTACAAATGTGGCAAACATGAGAGTCACAAGTTCAGAAGACCATGCCATAGGTTTCCTCAATTCCATTATTATTTTTGGGTTCAGCCTAAAATGCTCTTCTTACAAATAACACGATTTTCAGGCAATACAAAAAGAATTCGGGTCACTCAGGATACATTCAGGCAATCAATCGGAATCGGAATCAATTTATGAAGGATCAGTAACTTTCATGTCTTCTGCAGAAATTGGTTTGATTATAAGTGATTGATGTACGAGATGATAAAATAAATCTCCGCGATTAAATTATCTATGTTGCTATCCAGGCCCCTAAATAGGACAGGACGACACCGATGATGAGTCCCACCGTCCCTATCTGAACCCTGCGGTCGTTCTGAGAGATCATATCCAGTATGCTAAAAAATCTGCCTTCGGCTGATTGAGGGTTCATCATCTGAACCGCCATCTTTATTGTTGAGACAATCGAATTTGCCGCCTTGTCCCGGATGACAAGTACTATGATACTGGCTATAATCAGTATATATGCGTTTACCATTATGAAAGTTCCGAAGATAAAACCTGAAAGACCCACTTTCGCCAGAACGTGTCCTGCCGGTATTTCAAGATGAATGGGGATATCCGCTGAACCGTCATCGCCTATATGTACATTGTCCGAACATGCCGCCAGACTCATACTAGCACAGATGAAAAGCATCAAAAGGATTGTTTTTGCCCTTCTCATGTCAGGCGGCCTCCCTAAATGTATTGGAAAAGATATATGCGTGAAATATCTATAATGTCAACCGGCATTAGGCTGCTTTACCAGGTTGACTTGCATGGACATTTGTAGCATCCAGATATAATCATGATAGCTATTGTCGATTATAAAGCCGGAAACCTGAGGTCAGTGGAAAGGGCTCTCAAGAATATCGGGGAAGACTGCATCATTACCGGCCATCCTCATGCGATACTAAATGCCGACAGGGTGATCTTCCCCGGTGTGGGCGCTGCAGGAAAGGCCATGGAGCAGATTAGAAATACCGGTCTTGACAGAGTTCTGTGCGAAGTTGTCGGACACGGCAATCCATTCCTGGGTATATGCCTCGGCACCCAGATAATTCTTGATGAGAGCGAAGAGGACGGAGGAACAGGTTGTCTGGGCATCATTGCCGGTAAAGTCAGGCGGTTTCCTGAAATGGATTTGAAAATCCCGCATATGGGGTGGAACAATATATCAGTCAGGAATGACCATCCTCTGCTTGAAGGGGTTGACAGGGACGCGCAGTTCTATTTTGTCCACTCATACTATCCCGATCCGGCTGAAAAATCCGATGCAATAGCCGAGACATGCTACGGGGTTGACTTCGTTTCGATAATGGCCAGGAAAAATGTATTTGCAACCCAGTTTCACCCGGAAAAAAGCGGAGACGCCGGGCTCAGGCTGCTGAAGAATTTCTGCTGCTGGGACGGAAGGTATTAAGAGTCTTCCTTCCAGCCGTTTTCGCCTATCAGCTTCACGAACCTGCATCCGCCAAGGCTTTCGGTCTTTATCCCGTTTTTCTTTTTGGTTATGCGTTTCAGGTCCTGTAGATACTGATTTCCCACCGGGATAACAAGCATGCCTTCAGGCGCAAGCTGCTCAATGAGGGCTTCAGGTGTACAGGGAGCGCCGGCAGTCACGATTATCCTGTCGAAAGGGGCTTCTTTTGCATAGCCCTTTGAGCCGTCGCCAATGATGATGTGAACGTTGAATATACCCAGTTCATCAAGAGTTTTTCTTGCCCTTGATGCAAGAGGGGCAAGGCGTTCGATTGAATACACGAAATTTGCAAGCTTTGACAGGATAGCTGCCTGATAACCCGAGCCTGTACCTATTTCCAGTACCTTGTTTTCAGGCTTGAGCATCAGGGCTTCTGTCATGATAGCCACCATATAGGGCTGTGAAATGGTCTGGCCGAGACCTATGCTCAATGGATAATCGTCGTATGCTTTATATTTGAGATAGTCTTCCACGAACTTATGCCTGGGAATATCGGTGAATGCTTTCAATATTCTTTTATCCTTGATACCCCGCGCCATTATCTGGTCACGCACCATGGTCTGCCGTGCAAGGAGAGGGTCGTTCATTAAAAATTTCCTAGTATTTGAGATAAATGTTATGAACGGATTATACACAGGCGGGGCCTTGTTTACAAGGTTATGAAAATATTTCCTGGAATCTCATTGCCCGAAAGGGCAGTTCATAGGCTTGACCCGTAAAGGGGCATATAGTAATTAACCTGATATGGAATTTATCTGTCTTTCTAAAGTTTCCCGGTATCTTGATCCGATGAAAGGGTACGCTCCTGCGGAGGCAACATCCGAGATAAGATATGATCCGCTTACTCTCCATTCAACAAGGATACTTAATTTCCCGGTCAGGCCGGTAGAGAAGCCTGACCTTGCTGATTTGATAGAAAAATCAAAAGCTGTCTGCCCTTTCTGCCCGGAATTTGTTGAACTTGTAACTCCGAAGTTCCATCCCGATATGGTGAGCAGTGAAAGATTTGTCAGAGGTGATGCAATATGCTTTCCGAATGCGTTTCCTAACGATGAGAATGCAGCCGTCACAGTGATGACAAAGACTCATTATGTGCCTGTCAGTGGTTTTGATGAGGTTATCCTTGCCGATTCGATAAACTGCTGCATCGATTATCTCGAAGAGATCGCATCAAGGCAGCCTTCAGCGGTCTATCAGTCAATCAACTGGAACTATATGCCCCTGGCCGGCGGCTCCATCGTCCATCCGCATCTGCAGATAACGGCTTCTTCGACGCCTACAAATTATTACAGTTCGATGGAACCCGGTCTGTCGGAATATTCGAGTGATAACGGGGACCTGTTCTGGCATGCCCTTATCGAAAAGGAAAAGAAAGAGGCCAGGAGGTTTATTGCGGAAAGCGAAAATATATCATGGGTGGTGGCTTTTGCACCCCTGGGTATATTCGATGTGATCGGTGTCATAAAAAATTGTTCAAGCGCCCCTGATTTGAGGGGAAGCATACTTGCAGAGCTGCTTGCAGGGATTATAAAGGTGCTTGCTTATATCGATTCGCTCAATATGCACAGCTTAAATATGTCAGTTTACCTGAGGCCCGATAGTGAAGTATTTACACCGCATATAAGGATATGTCCCAGGGTCAGCATTCCGCCGTTTGGCACAAGTCAGATAAATTATATGCGCATGCTGCACAACGAACCCATGACGACAATAAGGCCGGAGTCGGTTTGCGAGGCAATTAAAGCAGTCTGGTAAGATAAAAGCTTTATCAGAACGGAGGTATACAATGAGAAGGCTGATGTTTATAATTTTAGTGTGCCTTATCTTCTGTCCGGCGGAATCCTTTGCCGCAATGCCTGAATTTGTATGGGCTGGAGGATCGCTCATGGTGTCGGATCAGTCAAGCCCCGGATATATGGCGGATACCATGATTTCATTCGGGTCATACAACTCGGTTGTTTTCTTTGCAGACCCGATGCTGACGCTCAGGCATGAGAAGCTTGGCATAAGCCTGGGAGGGGGAGGGCGATTCCCGATGTTCTCAGGCGAGATCATCGGTGGCCTAAACGGATATTTTGATTATAACAATGACCATAACCACAGGCGGTTCGGCATAGGCGCCGAGGCCTTTCATAAATACGGTTCGGCCTACTTCAATGCCTATTTTCCTACATCGGGATTGAATGACGGCGAGGAGGCATTGCCGGGATTTGATATCAATGTCTGCATCCCGATACCAAACTATGCATTTATAACGATATGGCCCGGGATATACTATTACAGCGGCAATCACGAAGACAGCCTAACCGGGGGAAGTATAAAGGTGCAGGTCCAGCCCATAAAGCCTCTACAGGTTTATCTGGGTTTCAGAGGTGATGCGCCTGAATCCGGAAGAAATAAAGGAGAGGTGTTTGCAGGAATAGATATTACAATACCGATTACCGGGTTCGATATCGACAAGATGATCAAGTTCTATAACCCTGAATACCCTCTGAATATAAATTCTCAGATGGACTCGAGGGTGGTCAGGGAAAGGTTCATTTCCTATGAAAACCATGATGGAGAGTAGGGCTGTTAGCGCTTGACTAAATTAAAGTTTGTCTCTAATAAGGTGATGCATTCGGAAAGTGGCTCAGCCTGGTAGAGCACAGCGTTCGGGACGCTGGGGTCCGGGGTTCAAATCCCCGCTTTCCGACCATGGATAACCTATTGAATATTAGCTGTTTATATCTTTGTAAAATCCCGATCGAAATAAACCTCTCTGAAAATAATAATCTTTCTGAATCCAGGACTTGATTTTCAGGCATATGGGCAGATATTTCTGTTAATCCATAAAGCCGTTCATGATAAGGTTGAGTTTTGAAAATAATTGTAAATTTAGATTAAAAAAATTTAAAATATCTATTGACTTTTGTTTACAGGCTAATTAAATATTGCAGTGTTTAATGTCGGTCTGCTTTATTGTAATTTGAGGTCTATCAATCCAGAGACTAACGCCAATAGCGTTTTGCACCTTAGAAGAATCCCTGATTTGCAGTCTCAATTTGGTAAAGGTTTTCATTGTGGACCCGCTGATTGCGGGGGTTTGATGAAGCTGGAGCATCTTTAGAATTTATTTGATACACTTTAATAATGATACTTAGCAAAAGATTTAAATGAGGCTTCACACGATTAACGGGGTTTGTATTTAAGATGACTTTCATAGAATATAGAACGCAGGAGGTTATTATGTGTTTGGGGTCAATGAATAGGGATGGACCTTTGTTCAATGTAAACCTGTCAGAAATCAATCAAACCTTCAACAAAAGATACGGAATGCGGCTTGATATGGTCGCATGCCAAATAAAATGCAGGAGGTAACAATGAAGAGAAACGCAATCTTGCTGGCCATGCTGTCAATCATGGCCATATGGCTGAGCGGCTGTATAACCACTCACAGCCCTTCCGCGACGGAAGTCACGATCAAGGTGGGCAATTCACAGACATTTACGGTCGCTGGAATTGCGAACGGCCCCTACACATGGACAAAGGGCGGTGTCGCCGTTGGTGATACAACCGCGTCATATACCTACACCGCAACCCTTGCGGATCTGGGTACATTCCAGATAAAGGTTACTACAACGGATGCGTTCAATGTCACAAACCAGTTCGTATGGACCGTTACCGTTGTCAATGACCTGCCGCCTGTTGCGAATGCAGGGATTGACAGAAACCTGTACTTCCCGAATGCGGTTCAGCTCGATGGCAGCGCAAGTTATGACCCCGAAGGCGCTACCCTGAACTATGTCTGGGAGATCGTCGGACGTCCTGCAGGAAGCACCTGCTCCCTTGATAACCCGACCGCCCAGAAGCCTATCTTCGTTCCTGACAAGCAGGGCGCGTACACCATCGTTCTGATTGTCAGCGACGGCAGGTTTACGAGCGACCCTGACACTGTTATCATTAATTCTTACGTTGGCTATGCCCCGCCGACAGCCGATGCAGGTCCTGACCAGAGCGTTGTGTATCCCGGCGTTGCGGTCACACTCGACGGCTCGGCCAGCACCGATCCTGAAAGTGCGCCTCTTACATACATGTGGAAAATAGATTCGGGCCCGGCAGGCAGCACCGCATACTTTGACGATCCGACCAAGGCAAAGCCTAAATTCATGCCAGACAAAAAGGGTGTGTACGTATGCAGCCTGGTGGTCAACAACAGCGTGTTCGACAGCGGAATAGACTATGTGACTATACTGGTCTACAACAACCCGCCGGTTGCCAGGGCAGGAGACAATGTAACCATCGCTGATCTTGGCGGTTCAACAACCCTTCAAGGAAGCCTGAGCTACGATCCGGACGGACAGGATCTCACCTATGATTGGGCAGTCATCTCAAGGCCGTACGGGAGCACTGCCGATGTGAGTGATGCGGCTATTGCCGACCCGAACTTCACGCCTGACAAGAAGGGTGCATACATCCTAAAGCTAACAGTCAGCGACGGTGACTTCACAAATGAAGACACCGTGGTCGTAACCTGCTCCAATCACACTCCTACAGCAAATGCAGGTACCGCCATCAACATCAATTTCGGCCAAACCGCACAGCTGAACGGCAGCGCATCAGACCCGGACGGCGATCCGATGACATATGCATGGACGATCGTATCTGCGCCGGCAGGCAGTGTTGCTGTTCTCTCCAATGCAACAATACTCAATCCAACATTCACACCTGATGAGCAGGGCTCATACCTGTTCGCACTGGTCGCGACCGACAATTCGGGCCTCTCGAGCGCACCGTCAACGGTTGCGGTTTCCACAAACAACCACCAGCCGGTAGCGAATGCTGGCGATGACGTGATCATGGAAGCCAACACCTCGGCAGTGCTTGATGGCAGCGCAAGCTATGACCCGGACGACGACACGATCACCTACACTTGGAGGGTCATCACAGCGCCTATGGGCAGCGGCGGCGACAGCACCATATCCGATGTTCATATAGCTAAGCCGAGTTTCTCGCCTGACATAAGGGGCGATTACGTGATCGGCCTTATCGTGAACGACGGCAAGGTTGACAGCGTGGAAGACACGATGAAAGTCCACGTGCTCAACAACCTGCCAGTAGCAGATGCCGGGTCCAGCCAGAACCTGCACAGTCCGTACGGCATCCCGCTCGTCTTCAACCTGGACGGCAGCGCAAGCCATGACCCTGATGGTGATTCTCTTACCTACAAATGGAGGATCATATCAAAACCGGCAGGCAGCACGGCGTATCTTTCCAGTTTGACTGTAGTGAACCCGACACTGACCACGAATTTACCGGGTGCATATGTGGTGGGACTGATAGTCAATGACGGCGCCATAGACAGCGCGGAAGCGACCGTCACGCTTAACTACACCAATGCAACGCCTGTAGCCGATCCCGGGGACAACACAAGCCAGCACACTGCCTACGGCACGCCGAACGTATTCCACTTAGACGGCAGCGGCAGTTCCGACGATGACGGCGACGGGCTATCCTATACATGGACGCTGAAGTCCAAGCCGAGCGGCAGCACTGCAGCTCTATCCGACAGGTATATCCAGAACCCGACCTTCACAGCTGACAAGATTGGCGCATACGTGATCGGCCTTGTCGTCGGCGATGGCTTTGCTGCAAGTGCTGAGAGTACTGTTACCGTAACATATACAAATGAAGTACCTGTTGCAAATGCAGGGACATACTCTCCTGTGCTCTACGCTAACCGCAACGTAGTCACGCTGAACGGCAGTGAAAGCTCAGATCCTGATGGCGACGCGCTAGGTTATGCCTGGGTACAGACAGGTGGCCCGGCAGTAACGCTTAACAATGCTAACACCGCAACACCATGGTTCACCATGGCTACTCCCGGAACTTACACCTTCAACCTGACCGTGGGCGACGGCTTTGCCACCAGCGCCAGCACGACAACTGTCGTCAACAGCACAGCCACTGATACAATAACCACTTTTGAGGGCCCGTCACTGTTCGGCTGGACTCAGTCGAGTGGCGGCAGTACCAGTTCTGTTGGAACCTCAAATGCCCTGAACCATACATCCGGAGGCTCGTACAGCTTCAGAACCGTATCCTATGATAGTGGTAGCTCCTCCGTAAGTGGATGGGGACAGATTTCCAAGGATTATCCCGGCCCGGTAACTTCTGTAAGAATATGGACTGCATGGGCGAAGTCAGATTCAAATGCCAATACCCCGAATGCACATCTATACGAAAACGGCGTTGACCGTGCGACAATACCCCTGTCCGGGTCTCAAAACACTTGGCAAGAGTGGACTTACAATTTTACGAACATTGTTACAAATATTCAATTTAGGGCAAACGTAGATATGCGTTATTACCTATTTAGTCGTAGAACCAACAGAGTGTACTTTGATGACATCACTGTCACTTACTGGAACTAACAGCATTTTTGCAAAGCAAGGGGAAGGCTCAACGCCTTCCCTGTTTAGACACACCCGCGTGGGGGACTGTGAGAGCGACCCCAGGCAGGGCATTAAATAAGATGGAGGTAATGCATGAAAAGAAACATTAAATTATTACTGATAATGATGATACCTCTGATGGTGATGTGCGGATGCATTCTCAAAACCACGCCGCCGGAGGGCACCTATTCCCTGTTCTGGGGCCAGTCACAGGTCTTCAAGGTCGGGGGCATGGGTTCATATCAATGGTCAGTCGATGGAAATCCCATATCGGGAGCAACAGGCCTCACATTTACCTTTAACAGCACCCTGTTCAGTCTGGGCGATCATCAGGTGAAGTGTACTAACTCTATACCGATCGGCAAGACCGAGGCAGTCTGGACAATGCATGTAATCGGCGGGGCTGTCCTTGTACCTACGGCAACAGGATGCCAGGATATAATGAATGCAGGCCTTGTTTGCGACGCAAAGCTCAACTGTAGCAACTCGGTGCCTGCAGGCCAGGTCATCAGCCAGACACCTGCGGCTGGAACAAGCGTTCCGCTTGGGAGTACAGTGCACCTCAGCATATCGTCCGGTGAATGCACCAACGAAGTTGCGGTGCCGGCAGCAACAGGCTGCGCGGACCTCGAGGCTGCGGGCCTTGTATGCAGCGTAAGCCAAAGCTGCAGCAATACGATCCCGGCAGGCATAGTTATCAGTCAGAATCCTCCTGAGGGCGCGATGGTCGCTCCGGGCTCCACGGTATCTCTTCTCATCTCCACAGGACTCTGTACGGGTGAGGTCGAAGTGCCTAACGCAACGAGCTGTGAAGATGTCGAGGCAGCAGGCTTAATCTGCAGCCGTGCCAGGGAGTGCAGCAATACCGTGCCACTCGATGCGGTTATCGACCAGTCCCCGGCGCCGGGTTCCATGGTAATGCCAGGTTCTACTGTAACGCTGACGCTCTCAACAGGACCGTGCCCGCTGCTGGTGCCTAATGCGCTCACCTGTGCTGACCTCACGGCAGCAGGACTCGCATGCAACCTGGTCGAGACCTGCAGCAACTTAAACCCGATCCCGGGCACCAGACTTGGCATAAGCCCGCCGGTAGGCACGCCGACAGAGCTTGGAGCACTTGTTACACTTACCCTTTCCAGCGGTCCTTGCACGGTTGTTGTGCCGACAGCAGCAAGCTGTGATGACATAACAGGTACAGGTTGGCTCTCATGCAGCACCAGTACGCAGTGCAGCGATACAGTTCCGGCAGGCAATGTCATCAGCCAGAATCCGGTTGGCGGAACAGTCGTAGCGGCAGGTTCCACAGTACAGCTTCTCCTCTCAAGCGGGCCCTGCACGATACAGCTTCCGGCACCGGCCAATGTCCAGGCAACGGATGTTGTCCTTACCTCGCAGACCGACCCGTTGCTCAACGACAACCTAAACAGCAAGGTCACCATTACATGGGATGCAGTGCCGAATGCTCAGACCTACAACATATACAGGGCAGATACTCCGGCAGGCATATACAACCTTATCGGATCGGTAATAGCACCGATAACGACATTTGACGACAACCAGTCCGAAACGCTTACACTGCCCGCATGGCCGGATCCTCTCACATCGGCCGCTCTGGATACCTATGAAGCCACGGCGAGATCGATAGTGAACGACTTCAAAGGCTTCAAGTATTACAAGGTCAGGGCATGCAGCTCCGATCCTCTTCATCCGAACAGCGAGCTTAGCGCATATGACGAGGGCCGCATGGACTACACGCTAGAGGAATTCTACACCATCGTGACAGGTGTGATAGAAGGCATCCCGATGGCAAGGATGATACTCTCGGCCGATCCTCTTCATGTTGGAACAAATAAGTACTTCTACGACAACTGCAGTCTTACCGGACAGATGCATATAAGCATCACCGAAGATCATCCCGCCGACATGTCAATCAGCATTGAGAACTTTATCGATTCACTGGTCTTCGGCGGGTCAATAAACTGCAACGAAAGTCTCGGAAGGCGCATGATAATCAACAGCCTGGTCTCTTCAGAGGAGATCGATAACAATATCAACGGAACGCTTTCAGGATCGATGAACATAACAGGCAACTACGCCGGCAAGTTAACCAGCATGAGCATTCCGGTAACCAACGGAGTGCTGCAGACAGGAACATGCACGGTCATCTATAACGGTCATAGTGCAGCCGGCCATGCCTGCAGTTTATTCGAATAAGAGGAGGTCATGATGAGAAAGCACATTTTATTACTTTTTATCGTTCTCCTGGCGGCAGTGCTGAGCGGATGTATAGTAACCAAGACACCCTCCTCAAACAATGTCGTCATGACATACGGCGAGACCAGGACCTTCAGCGTCAAGACCGCCGTTACCAATGACAAGCTCTACTGGTTCATAGATAATGTACCCCAGCCGGTCCCGGTCACCCAGTCCTCCATATCCTATACGGCGACCGGCGGGAAGCACACCATAGTTTGCCGCGCTGTATACATAGACATTTTCGGCGAACCCAAGGAGGACACGGCTGTCTGGTACATTACATCCAACAGCCCGCCGACGGCTAACGCCGGGGCTGACCAGGTTGTGGGCGAGAATGTGACCGTCACGCTCGACGGCTCCAATTCGGACGACCCGGATGGCGACATAGTATCCTACGCCTGGGTGCAGACAGACGGGCCATTGGTTACGCTTTCAGATGCAAGCGCTGCGAAGCCGACCTTCATATCGCCCAATGTGGGTATTGAAGGGGCATCTCTCACCTTCCAGCTTACAGTGACCGATGCCACCTCGCTGACTTCAACTGCGACAACAATAGTCAACGTTTCCTGGTCCAATGCTCCTCCGGTTGCGAATGCAGGACCAAACCAGCATGTTTCTGAGGGAGTACTAGTAACCCTCGACGCATCGGCATCGACCGATTCGGACGATGGAATAGCATCATACAAGTGGGAGCAGATAGCAGGACCTCTGCCATTTGTAACACTTTCAGATGCTAATGCGGTCAATCCTACATTCACGTCCCCGAACGTTGGCCAGAGCGGAGAGGCACTTATTTTCAAACTCACGGTAACGGATGTCGGCGGACTCAAAGCCACCGATACGGTAATCATAAATGTCAGCTGGTCGAACATTCCTCCGGTTGCAGATGCAGGACCCGACCAGACCAAGGCAGAGGGAACCCTCGTCACACTCGACGCTTCCGCATCCTATGACACTGATGACGGCATTGCAACGTACGTATGGGTACAGACAGGCGGGGCACCGGTGACGCTAAGTAACCCGCACGCGATGAAGCCTACATTCACTACACCCGATGTCGGCATGGCAGGCGATACCCTTACATTCGAACTCACGGTAACCGACCGTGGAGGCTTGATGGCAACCGATACCGTGACGATCAACGTCACATGGGTGAACGCACCGCCGGTAGCCAATGCCGGCCCGGACCAGAAGGTAAATATGAACGCTTCGGTCACGCTGAACGGTGCAGGCTCGACAGACCCTGACGATGGAATAGCAACTTACCTATGGGAACAGATAGGCGGGCCATCTGTGACACTCAGCAATGCTGGCACCGCCACCGCATCGTTTACGGCGAATATCGAAATCGGATCAGTCCTCACATTCAGGCTGACCGTTACAGACCACAACTTGCTTACCAGCATAGACACATGCACGGTCGCGGTTGTCTCAGTTCCGGTATATGTAAAGATAACCGGAGGGTACTATTTCACAGCCGCCATCAAGAGCGACGGCACGCTGTGGACCTGGGGCCGCAACACCTACGGTCAGCTTGGGCTTGGTGACACGGCTGGGAGGCTTACTCCCACCCAGGTAGGAACCGATGCCGACTGGGCCTCGGTTGCCGCGGGCGACAACCACACCGTGGCCCTTAAAACCGATGGTTCGCTGTGGGCATGGGGCTACAATGGCAGCGGACAGCTTGGCGACGGCACCACGACAGTCAGGCTTACACCGACAAGGATAGGTACGGCCTCTGACTGGGTCATAGTCGACGCGGGCGAAGATCACACTGTGGCACTCAAGGAAGACGCTTCCATCTGGTGCTGGGGCAACAACAGCAAGGGTCAGCTCGGTGACGGGACCACGACATCAAGGCTCGTACCCACACGTGTTGGCGCAAGCAACACTTGGGTCATGATCGAGGCCGGTGCACAGCACACAGCGGCCATCGACACAGACGGCAAGATGTGGGCATGGGGCTACAACTACAACGGACAGCTCGGCGACGGCACCACGACAAACAGGCTGAGCCCGGTTCAGATAGGCTCTGCAACAGACTGGGTCAGTGTCAGCGCCGGGAACAACCACACAATTGCAATTAAGGATAACGGCACGCTGTACGCCTGGGGCTCCAACAGTAACGGTCAGCTGGGCCTTGGCGACACGACCGACAGGCATGCACCGGTACAGGTAGGCACTGACACTGACTGGGGCAGGGCAGATGCTGGCACAACGCAGACTGTGGCTGTGAAGACCGACGGCACGCTCTGGGCATGGGGCATGAACAGCAACGGACAGCTCGGCGACGGAACCACTGCCGACAGCTGGTTACCCATCCAGATCGGCATTGACACAGACTGGGTATGCGCGGATTCCGGTTATTACCATACCATCGGTCTGAAGGCGGACAATTCGCTTTATACCTGGGGCAAGAATAACAACGGACAGCTCGGCGACGGGACCACAGTTGACAAATGGCTCCCGACGCTGATCTGGTAACGGTATAAGGGATGCAGGTTATGAGACTGTATATGAACAGAGAGGCATCAAGGCACCCGGAACCGGGAATGGCTGCAACGGTAGCGTTGCATGTCAAATAAAATGCAGGAGGTTAAGATGAAGAGAAATGCAATCTTGCTAGCCATACTATCGATGATGGCGATATTGTTTAGTGGCTGCATAACGGCCCAGAGTCCGACTGGTGATGTCAGGATCACCACAGGCGACTCTCAGAAATTCTCGGTAACGGGATCTAACAACGGACCATATTCATGGTACTGGAATGACGCCCCCATCACGGGGGCCGAAGGTGCTTCCTACACCTATATTGCCAAGTCGGCGGATGTGGGAGAAAACACACTCAGGGTTGAGACGACAGACAAGCTTTCAGGATCACTGCTTTTCGTCGAATGGAAGGTGACCGTCGTCGAAGACCTTAAGCCGGTGGCAGTCATATCCGGCGCGAACCCGCTGGACGTGACCTTTGACGGAGTGACCCCTGTCACACTTGACGGGAGCAACAGCTTCGACCCGGAAAGTAAACCTCTCACCTACATGTGGGAGATAGTTTCTCAGCCTTCCGGCAGCACGGCAAAGATAGCCAAGCCGGGTGACATGATTACGAGCTTCATACCCGACAAAATGGGCGCCTACACAATCCGCCTGATGGTCAACGACGGAAGGCTCAACAGCCTAGGCGCAGCGCTCGCAGTCAATGCTTATATAACAAGCGCACCGCCTACCGCCAATGCAGGAGCCGATCAGAACGTTCTGTTCGGTAACACCGCACAGCTCGACGGGACAGGAAGCTTTGACCCCGCATCCCTGCCGCTCACCTACAAGTGGACCATAGACTCAGGCCCGTCAGGCACTGCGGCCACGTTAGACGATGCGACCAAGGCAAATCCGGTCTTCTCGCCGGATAAAAAGGGCATGTACGTAATCAGCCTGGTGGTGAATAACGGCGTGTACGACAGCAACACTGACTTCGTCGTCATAACAGTTTACAACAACATGCCAATCGCCAAAGCCGGGGCCGCCATATATGTCCCCGACCTTGGTGGCACGGCGCATCTAAACGGCAGCGGCAGTTACGACCCGGACGGAACCACGCTTTCATTTGAGTGGATACTCATCTCAAAGCCACAAGGCAGCACTGCTGCACTAAGCAGCACTACTATAGCCAACCCGACGCTCACCTGCGACAGGAAAGGCGCATATATTGCACAGCTCACGGTCAGTGATGGTGACCTTAGTGCTACCGACCAGGTGCTCATCACATGCAGCGACCAGGTGCCTGTTGCAGATGCCGGTTCTGACATTACCGTCCCGTTCCTCAGCACCGCCAATCTCGACGGCAGCGGCAGCTATGACCCGGACGGCGACCCGCTCACCTATGCCTGGTCGATTCTCTCGGCGCCTGTTGGCAGTATGGCAGCACTCTCAAGCACTACCATCGTCAACCCGACCTTCACTCCAGATATAAGAGGAGTTTATGAGATCCAGCTGGTAGTTACAGACAACGACGTACCGCCGATTTCAAGCGCGCCTGATACGGTGCTCGTGACTGTCACAAACCATCTGCCTGTAGCTAACGCAGGGTCTGACATCAACGTCAGCATAGGCGGCACGGCCAATCTCTTTGGAAGCGGCTCAGACTACGATGGGGACGCCATAGAGGCCTATGCATGGACCGTCATCAATGCGCCTTACGGCAGCACGGCAGATGTATCCGACCCGGCCATAGCCAACCCGACCTTCACGCCTGATTTAAGGGGCGACTACACAATCGGCCTATCTGTTTACGACGGTATGGACTGGAGCTTGGTTGACACCATGCAGGTGCACGTGTTCAACAACAGGCCCATCGCAGTTCCCGGCCCTGACCAGGCTGTGCATTATGCCAACCGCAACAGCATCCATCTTGATGGCAGTGCAAGCTGGGACCCCGACGGAGATCCTATCAAGTTCTACCGCTGGGAGGTGACATCCAAGCCGGAGGGAAGTAACCCAGTGTTCTCTAATGACCTGATCGCCAACCCGACCCTGTCAATCGATAAATTCGGCACTTACCAGGTCAGCCTGATTGTATCGGATGGAAACATCGAGAGCCCTGCGAGCACAATGACAATAACCACGCCGTTTACCAGAACCCTTTTCCTTGAAAATTGGGAAAGTGGGGCTGGAGACTGGTATCAAGTTAATAGTGGCTCTATACTTAGCTCCGGAGTAGTAACCACTCTTGCTAACTCCCCAACTCATTCCTGGTCGGCAGCAGCAAATAAGTCTGGAACCGATTGCTCCGGTGCAACAAGATATGCCAGGATCCATAAGAATCTGCCTCCAAACTCGCATGTTGTTAAGGTAAGCGCATGGAATGCATGGAGAGTTGTTACTTCTGGTACAAGCGGGCAGGGCAATGTGAGTAATCAAAAGTTCTGGACTGGTGGAAGCAGTGGAACCCCTCTAGGCACTATGTTCCAGTCACCAGACCAGAACACATGGTATTATAACGAGATTGAGCTCAACCAGCCATTAACCGATATTGGACTGGGCGCCGAACTTTTTACTATGAGAATCGTTGTTTTAATTGAAATTGGATCTGGATATGGGCAAGTATTCTGGGATGATATTCAAGTTACTGTATGGGATTAATTAATGGCTGGCAGTGCAGAGAGAAGGTTCGATTCCTTACCTCTGCACCTGACCCTGAAGAAAAGGGGCCGGCCGGAAAGGTCCCCTTTGAAGGGCAATCATAATAATAAACGGAGGTAATGCATGAAGCGAAACATAAAATTATTACTGATAATGATGATACCCCTCTTTATGTTGTCGGCGTGTATCATATCAGTTACGCCGTCTGCGAGAACAGTATCGTTGGAATGGGGCAAGAATCAAATATTCAAGGTAAACCAGATCGGGACATGCACGTGGTTCCTTGATGGTGTTCAGCTGACGGAAAGCAGCTCCACTTATACATTTGTGAGCTCATCTCATGTGATCGGGACATATCATCTCAAGGTCGTATCCACCTTGGGATCCACATCGGCTTGGCGTGAATGGGAGATCACGGTCAAATCAGCGCCAGTCATCGTACCTGCGGCTACGAGCTGCAATGACGTCACAAACCTGGGCCTTGTTTGCTCGACCAAGCTCCTGTGCACCGGCGAGGAGTATGAAGAAGGTGATGTAATCGCACAGGAACCGGCGGCAGGCTCAAGTGTTCCGGCAGGCTCCACCGTGAAACTGACCATATCTTCAGGCCCGTGCGGAATTCATGAGGTGATGGTGCCAGCGGCAACCAGCTGCGCATCGGTAGAGGCTGCAGGCTTCGTATGCAGTACGACAACGAGCTGCAACAACACCGTGCCTGCCGGCGTTGTCCTCTATCAGTCTCCGGCCGCAGGCACCATGGCCATGCCGGGTACCACGATATCTCTGGTCCTGTCCTCAGGCCCGTGCACAACCGAGGTCGAGGTGCCTAATGCCACGAACTGCGCCGATGTCGAGGCGGCAGGTTTCATATGCAGCCGCATATATGAGTGCAGCATGACTGTGCCCATAGATTCTGTAATAGAGCAGTCACCCCCGCCAGGCATGATGGAGATGCCGGGCTCGATCGTCAACCTGACGCTTTCATCTGGAGTCTGCAAGTCGCAGGTCCCGAACGCAACCACTTGCGAGGAACTGGTTGAGGCAGGATTTGTATGTAATGAGGTCAATGTCTGCAGCAATTCACATCCGACACCAGGCGAATTCGCAGGACTCAGCCCTGCTCCGGGAACACCGGTAGCCCCTGGCACGACAGTGACGCTTAGACACTCAATCGGCCCGTGCACCGTGGTTGTACCTAATGCGGCCACCTGTGACGACATCACAGCGACCGGCTGGCTAACATGCAGCACGATCTATGAGTGCAGAGACGGGGTCCCGGCAGGAACCAAACTCGGCCAGAACCCGGCACCCGGCACTGAGGTGGCTACTGGATCAGGCGTTGAGCTTATTATCAGCACCGGCAACTGCCCGATAATGCTGCCAGCACCTACTAACGTACAGGCCTCCGACGTCGTGCTGACCTCACAGTCTGACCCGATGCTCAACCACAACTTTAACGACAAGGTTAGGGTAACGTGGACCGCGGCCGCAGGCGCCGAGTATTACAAGATCTACCGCGCAAACTCTGCAGTGGGTACATACACCTACATAGGAAGAACAGTTGGTGCAGAGACTACGTTTGACGATATGCAGTCCAACCAGGAAATACCGACTCTCGTTCTGCCGGCATGGCCCGAGCTGCCGTCAGATAATGCGCCTCTCGCAACAGCGAACCTCAATGCATATGAGGCAGCCGCAAGGCCGATAGTACAGCAGTTCAAGGACTTCAAATACTACAAAGTAAAGGCGGCCACGACAGACCCGGCCTACATTGACAGCGCGTTCAGCCCCTATGACGAAGGCCGTATAGACTACACCCTTGATGAATTCTATCAGGTCGTAAAAGGCGTCGGCATGGGCATCCCGATGTCAAGGCTCTTCATCGCAGCAAGCCCGATAGGCGTTGGTACAAATGCATACTGGTATGACTTCTGCGGCGACGGCTACATGCGCCTCCAGATAGCCATCTCAGGTACGAACGGCGTGGTAACCGCGACGGTCTCCAACTTCGTCGAGTCGTTATACTACAACATGATTATAGGACAGGTGGACTGCAGCCCGACGAAGAGGAAACTCCTCATCACGAACGGAAGCATTACGGGCTCCATACCTGTATCCAGCATGGACGGGACCCTAACCGGTTCAGTGGCGTTTACGGGCAACTATGCGGGCAAGTTCAACAACATAAGCATCCCGATTGTTGACATGAATATTTTGCCAGGTACTTGCACCGTTGTTTACAACGGCCAGACCGTAGCTAACTACCCGTTCGCATTCTAGGATAGGAGGATGTTATGATAAGAAAACATTTATTATTGATATTTATCGTAATGCTGGCGGCCATACTGGGCGGGTGTGTCATAAGCAGGACACCCGCATCAAACGACGTGACCGTGCAGCTTGGCACGTCGGCTGACTTCAGCGTGTTCGCGATACCAGGTAACGGCGCCTACATTTGGACCCTGGACGGAGTGGTTCAAACAGAAACAACTAAATCATACACGTTCACGGCGTTATCATCAGGCAAGCATGTCCTCATGGTGCAGGTGCCGCCTTCAATAGGCGTTCAGACACAGGCATGGACAATCCATGTGAACTATAAGCCTGTGGCCGATGCAGGGCCGGCCCAGCTCGTGGGTGAGAATGTGCTTGTCACGCTCGACGGGTCTAATTCGCATGACCCGGACGGCGACATAGTAAGCTATTCATGGGTGCAGACAGACGGCCCTGAGGTCACGCTTGATGATGCGAGTGCAATTAAGCCAACTTTCACCAGCCCTGCAACAGTCCCGACAGGCGGGGTATCTCTTGTCTTCGAGCTTACAGTGACCGACTCCACAGGGCTCACTTCCAAGGCGAGTACCATCGTTAACGTATCCTGGGACAACCTGCCCCCGACAGCGAACGCAGGCCCGGATCAGACAGTGTCTGAGAACTCACTCGCGACCCTCGACGGTTCAGCCTCGACCGATCCGGATGACGGGATAGCCTCATACGCATGGAAGCAGCTTTCAGGACCGAGGGTGGTGCTCTCAGATCCGGCCGCTGTCATGCCAACATTCACCACTCCCAATGTGGGTCCAGCAGGGGAATCGCTGACATTCCAGCTGACTGTTACCGATGTTGGCGGACTCAAGTCGAGCGATACCGTCAACGTGAACGTAAGCTGGAGCGACATACCGCCGGTGGCAAATGCAGGTCCGGACCAGACTAAGGCAGAAGGCAGCCTGGTGACGTTAGACGGGTCAGCCTCAAGCGACCCGGACGACGAGATCGTTTCATACGCTTGGATACAGACGGCAGGCCCGTCTGTGACTCTATCGGACCCCACGGCTAAGAAGCCCACGTTTACGGCCCCTGATGTCAACGTAGCAGGGGCAGTGCTCACATTCGAACTGACAGTCACAGACACGGCCGGCCTGCAGTCCACAGACTCGGTGGACATAAACGTTACATGGGTGAACGCGCCGCCTGTTGCAAATGCTGGTCCTGACCAGAATGTCGGGAGATACTCAACAGTAACGCTGAACGGCACAGCCTCGCACGACCCTGATTCCGACGGCATAGCGTCCTACCTCTGGACGCAGACTGGCGGTACAACGGTAACACTGGTAAATGCAAATACAGCGGTTGCATCGTTCTACGTAACATCCGCGATTGGATCGACCTTCACATTCCAGCTGAAGGTGACCGATCCGGGCGGACTGACCTCTACAGATACATGTATAGTCAAGGTCACTACCCAGGGCTCGGTTTATTCCAAGATATCAGGAGGAATGAACTTCACGATGGCGATCAAATCGAACGGGACTCTGTGGGGCTGGGGCACCAATGGCTCCGGCCAGCTTGGTGATGGCACCACGGTATCAAAGGCATTCCCGACCCAGATAGGCACTGATACAGACTGGGTATCAATAGCATGCGGCTATCAGCACACCCTGGCGATAAAGTCAAACGGCACGCTATGGGCATGGGGCCTCAATGACCACGGACAGCTCGGTCTCGGCGACACCGTTACAAGGCTTGTCCCGACACAGGTAGGATCGGAACAGTGGGTCTGTATTGATGCCGGATCCTATCATTCAGTCGGATTGCTGCTGGATGGTACGCTTCAGGCCTGGGGCTATGGCCTCTACGGCCAGCTTGGAACCGGCGGAGTGGCTGATGAACTCGAACCGTCCTACGTAGGTAACGGTCTGCCAGAATGGAGGGTTATCAACGCAGGTCGCAACCACACCGCTGCAATAGATGGCAACGGCCAGCTCTGGACATGGGGCCGCAATGGCTATGGCCAGATCGGTGACGGCACAACGATCAACAAGTATGATCCTATCCAGATCGGCACAGCGACCAACTGGGAATATGTAAGCGCAGGCGATGACCAGACTATTGCCAAGACGACCACAGGACAGCTGTGGGCCTTTGGAAAGAACCTGCAGGGCCAGCTCGGACTCGGCGATACCACATCAAGAACAACCCCGGTGCAGATAGGTACGGCCACAAACTGGAGCTCGGTTGATACTGACGCCGCACACACTGTTGCCATAAAGACCGACGGGACACTCTGGTGCTGGGGCTACAACAGCAACGGACAGCTCGGCGACGGCACAACGACCGACAGGACATCGCCGATTCAAATCGACGGAACCGGCTGGCTCAGGGCAAACGTCGGATATTTCCACACCATTGGAGTCAAGACAGACGGTTCGCTCTACTGCTGGGGCCTCAACTCCTTCGGCCAGCTTGGTGACGGGACCACGATTGACGAGTGGGTGCCGACTCTGATCAGCTCCGGCTGGTGAGGAGTCCAGGAAAAGTTACACACAGAAGTAATATAATGTAATCAAAGCAGCGGTCAGTGGCATCAAGTCACTGGCCGCTGCTGCCGTATAGGGTTGTGACTATTAAAATTCCATGGGGTGGATAATGCTGTTTGATGCTAAAATAAAAACCTCTGTGTCAACTTTCATCTGCATTACATTATTATCAATCCCTCTCTTTGCACTACCCCCTGAGATAATAAATGAGGTAAAACCATCAAAGGTCCTGGAAATCTCAAAGAACAACAAGAAGGACATCCTGCGCCTCCAGTCAAAGACGAATCTGCCTGACTATGTTAAACTGTATCTAGATAAGAGTGATCTGGACATAGAGCTTAAAGGCATCATTCTTGAATATGTCTATGCGGGGTACGGTCTTGAGATATCAGGACCGGATTTTGCGAGCTACCTGTTCCCCTTCCTTGGCATCGAAGGTAAACCGGTTTCCTGTTTAGGAAAGTTGAGTGCCAATGAAAAGTCAGACCATCCTTTACTGACTGGAGTGAAGAAGGTGGAATTTTCCTGCGGATGCTCTCCTTCCTCATCACAATTTATCTGCAGGAGACCGGATGTGGCAACGCTGCTGACAGGTCAGGACAACACCAGTGCAGCAATCGCATTCAGATATGGGACAGGCAGGGTCATCGCATTCGACAGACCATTGAAGTGCATACCGGACATAAAGCATTCGAGCGATGCCGGATACGACACTTACAGGTTCGCGATCAACATCGACCAATGGCTGTGCGGATTCTACGTACCGGGCGTCTCTTTCCGGCTGAAGCTACACCACTGAGTGCTCAACATATCTCTGAATTAAATGTTGGGGTCTGACCCCATGCTTGTTCGAGCATCGGACGGGTTTACCCGGTTGTTATGCTTCCTCTGGTAAATTGCCGCCAGGATCATGAAGGAAAAAAGACACAGCGTTCCACCAACCGAAAGCCTCTGTTGCAGTCCAATGTAATTGTGCAGGAAGCGGCCATGCATCATCGCGTAGATCGTACCACCTACGTCGACGGCGGGAAAGAGAGCCCATAAGCAAATTAGCGTTTTAAGAAGGGGATGATTAGACCATGCGGGATGGCTAAGAGCTGTGAGCATGATTGCCGGGGCCGTCAGGCAAACAGAAACCAAAACAGGAATCATATGCAATCCCGATTTAATACTGAAGACGCCGCTCATCATCATACCCAGTCCGCAGACGGCGGCCAGAGCTAAACCTGCTTGTCCTGGGCGACTGAAAAGATGATAACTTTTTACCCATATGGAAACAACCGCCAGGGCGGTACCGGGGAGAATGATCCCCCCCCAGATAGCGAGGTAACGATAGGGTGAGGAGCTAAGGGCAAGGTTGCTTATCGGTTCTAAACGAGTAACATAACCCGGGGTGTTAATGCTGGCGATCAGTACGGAAAAGAAGTGTACCAGCGGTATCGCAATCAGGATAACCAACAAAACTCGACGAGATGTCCTGCTCATTGTTTGCTGCATAAAAATTATTACACCCTTAGTCTATTTTTTTAATATTTATTAAGGGCTTTTCAACAGGTTGATGCCCGGTCAGATCATTTATGGCCCTAGCATAGAAGTATAAAAATATTCCAAATCCCATCATGATGAAGCACTGGATCTGACCCATTGTGAAGGGACCGAGCACAAATCCAATCTGAAAATCGGGTTCTCTGAAGAATTCCAGTATAAACCTGAACAGCCCGTAGAAGAAGAGTAATGCGGATATTATCACCCCGTTGATCCTGGATTTATAACTGATTAAATAAAGTATCATAAACAGCACAGGCCCCTCAAGGAAGGCCTCGTACAGCTGGGACGGATGTCTTGGTTCAGGTCCCGCATGCGGGAATACCATACCCCACGGAACATCGGTAACGCGACCGTACAGTTCGCCATTTATGAAATTGCCTATACGACCTAAGAAAAGGCCCGGAGGGGCACTAATTGCACCGAGATCTGCTAGCATAAGGAATTTTTTATTCCTCTTTCTGCTATATATATATCCTGAAATAATTACGCCGATCAGCCCTCCATGAAATGACATTCCTCCAGCAAAAATGAGAAGAGGATAGGAAACAAACCATGAGAAGTTGTATATCAGGCAGTGTCCCAGCCTGGCTCCTATTAACAGCCCCGGGATGGGATACATGAAAAGGTCTGCCAATGAGCTTCGTATGCCGGCACAACTCCAGCTTTCGATCATCGGCATTCCGGAATGTCTTCTTTTTGCCTCAAATTTGAATATTACGAAAGCTATTGCGAAACCTATAATATACATCATCCAATACCAATGGATTTCAACAGGCCCCCATATATGCAGAACAGGATCTATATTCGGGTATTTCATATCCTGTTATGTTTCTCACAACAAAGCTCTCATAGTCAAGCACCTTCATGTGGTTATAAAGAATGATTTTGCACAGGGAAGTAGGCCTCCACCTTTACTAGACCGTGTGTCTGGCAACACACTACATGGCCATGTGAAGGACTGCCCTTGAGCGTGACCGAATATACCTCTTTCCTGCCGTTGATTCAAAAAGAGTTTCACCGGTATCGGAACTCTCTTGTTGAACAGGAAATCAGGATAGTATAAGTTTGCCGGTGGTCGATAAGAGAGATCATCAAGGAGTACATATGAAGTATGAGCATCTTTTTTCAGAAGGCCTGATCGGTACTGTCAGAATAAAAAACCGTGTTGTTATGCCGGCCCTTGAAGTGGGTATGGCTAATTTTGACGGGACCCCCTCGGAACAGCTGATAAGCTATTACGAAGAGCGTGCAAAAAACGGGCTGGGACTTATTATAACAGGCGTGACACGAGTGAACGAGCGCCATGGTGCAGGTCTGCCGAGGCAGCTTGCAATGACGGCTGACCGTCATATCGAGCCTTTCGCCCGTATGGCCGAGCGTATCCATAAACATGGCACAAAGATATTCTGCCAGCTGCATCATCCCGGAAGGCAGAGTAATTCACTCATGATAGGGTCATGGCCGCTTATGGAGCTGACAGGAAGGATCTGGCCCGGATACTGGAAATATTTTTTCAAGCTGGTTCCTGCTGCCGAGAAATTCGCAAAAACCGGACTTGTCCCGCCTGTGGTGGCGCCTTCGGCTGTGCCGTGTCAATACTCAAAACAGAAAACAAGGGCACTCATGCACTGGGAAATAAGACACCTGGTCAGGGATTTTGCAAGGGCGGCCAGACGAGTACAGCTCGCAGGCGGTGACGGCGTCGAACTTCATGCAGCCCACGGCTACCTGATACAGCAGTTTCTGAGCCCGCATACGAACCGGCGCACCGATGAATATGGAGGCTCGCTTGAGAACCGCATGCGCTTTATCCTTGAGATCATCCGGGATATACGCGCTTTATGCAGCCCGGATTTTCCCATTGCCGTGCGCCTTGCCGTTGACGAATTTTACCGGTGCATAGGTAAGGCAGGGCAGGGCATAGAGCTTGAGCAGGGCGTCGAGATTGCAAAGCGGCTGGAACAGGCCGGTGTCGATGCCATAGACGTATCTTCTGCTAATTACGAGACCATGAACTACTGGCTGGAACCTGTCTCATATGAGCCGGGCTGGCGGAAGAATCTTGCAAAAGCGGTCAAAGAGCAGGTTAATATACCTGTTCTTGCGGTAAATCTTATACGCAGTCCCGAGCAGGCCGAGGCACAGTTGAGCGAAGGATATCAGGATTTTGTGTGTCTGGGGAGACCTCATCTGGCAGATCCGGCCTGGTCGAAAAAAGTGAGTGAGGGCCGCGAACAGGAAATAAAACGCTGCATCAGCTGCCTTTGGTGCTTCGAGTCTTTCCTTGCAAATGCTGTTCAAGGGGAACCCCTTGAATGTGCCGTAAATCCGAGGCTGGGCCGTGAACGCGAGACCACAGAGCCTCTCAGAAACGGAAACGGCAGGGTGGTTGCCATCATCGGCGCTGGACCGGCCGGACTTTCCGCTGCTGAGATATTGGGCCTGCGTGGATTCAAACCAATTGTATTCGAGAAAAACACATTCGTGGGAGGCCAGCTTCAACTTGCAAATAAACCGCCGAAAAAGGAGAAGATAAACTGGTGCTTCACCGACCTCTATAATGCGGCGCTCAAAAACGGGGCCGAGTTCAGATTCAATACCGAAGCCACTTTCGAGATGATCAAGGATCTCAACCCCTTTGCCATTATTATTGCAACGGGAGGAACCGCAATTACTCCGCCCATAGACGGTGTAAATCAGCCCCATGTCTGCACGGTTACCGAGGTGCTTGACGGCTCGGTTGAAATCAAAAAAGAGCGTGTGGCAGTAATCGGCTCAGGCATGACCGGACTAGAAACCGCAGAGAAGCTGGCCGAGGACGGCAACCATGTACTTGTCGTGGAGATGATGGATGCCATCGGGTCCGGAGCTCATTCCCAGCACCTTGACGATATCATGCCGAGGCTCAGGTCGTATCATGTGGACTTCATCACCTGCCACAAGCTGGTCAAGATAACCGCTGACGGCATAATAATCGAGAACACGACAAACGGCCAGCGCATGGAAGAAAAGATCGACAATGTTGTGCTTTCGGTAGGAGTCCGCAGCAACGACAGGCTTGCCAAGGAACTGAGGCCGCACTTCGTAAGGCTTTATACGATAGGCGACGCCCGTAAGATAGGCCGTATCGCCCATGCCGTCCGCGACGGCTTTGATGTCGCCTGGAATCTGACGTGACGCATGGTCCCGGTCCTGTAAAATGACTGAAAAAACCTTAATCGCACATCCAGTCTGTGACTTTCGGAAAACGTCTTGTATGTTTTATCCTTCCGATGTCTTTTAGGAGCAAGTTGATGCCGAAAGGCCTTCCGTGTGAAGGGTAGATGGTTTTAACATTGAACATATCATCAAGGCGTTTCCAGTCATTATAATATGTCTGAAGGTCTTCTATATAAGTCTCGGTGTGAAATGTCCGGGTCCAGGCGAGGAAATTTACGGCCGCATCTCCCACAAATGCATTTCCGCCCGGAAAGACGAGCGAGATGTGGTCCTCGCTGTGCCCTCTGGTGCATATGACAACACCGTTCTTTATGCCGAGACTGTCCAGCGGCATTCCGTCGTTGTTGTCATCGATGAGAATATCCGTTTCCCTGAACGTAAAAGCAGGGAACTTGTGTGTCCAGGTTTTATCCAGTTTTTTCATCCTGAGCAGAAAGACGCATAAAAGATTCGGGCACCTGGCACTTGTTTTCAGAATGTTCCGGCCGAGCGCCAGCCCATACGCTGATTTCTTATGCGCGATTATTTTTACTTCAGGATTGAGCTCTGCAAGGGCGCTCAACATACCACCATGGTCGTCATGATGGTGCGTAAGAAAAACATATTTTATGTCAGATAGCTTAATGCCGTTTTCTTGAAGTGCTCTTATGTATTTCTGAAAGTCATTGATATATCCGGTATCGACCTGGACATACCATGTACCAAATTTTATCAGGTAACAGGCAACCATGCCGAAATCAATCCTGATGACATCGTCTGAGATTTCATTGAAACGGTCGTGAGCCATTTTTACCTCCAGTCATAAGTATATGAAAAAAGAATATAATTATTATCTTGAATCAAAAAATATTTGTTAAGTCAAGGCGGACCTAAAACTGCTGGTTATGGATCGGCTGGATAGATGTTGATCTTTGCAAATGGTGTGGGATTTACCGGTTTTCTGTGTTCTTGTGGAATTTCAGCTGCGATAAGGGTCAACTTATCGCAGCAGGGAAGGTCTTTACTTCGGAGATTTTAAAGTTCCGGCACTCTTTCCGGTGGCTGCTTTCTTTGTCCTCGGTGTAGATTTTGGCGCTGCACTTTTGATGGCAGAGGTCTTACCTTCGATGTTCTTCTGAATAGAATATCCGCCCCTGTTGCACATTACATCAAGTATGAAATCATCGCCGTATTTACCTGTGGCGTCGACAAACATGCCGATCTGGTCTGCGAGAACTTCACTGATGTTGGCTTTGGCGGGCAATACTTCTCTGAAATGATCGTACTGTTCCTCGGTAAGTGAAATGGTTATCCTTTTGCAAGCCATGACTTTCTCCTTTTTGCATCTGTAATATTGGTAACAGTAATATTATTTTGCATATTATGTCAAGAAATAATAGAAAACCAATCTGATATGTTAAGGAATAAAGAACAAATATATTAATATGTTAATATCATACCGGGTGAAATATGATTATCACCCGGTATGATCTATGAGACTTTTCCGCCCGGTTCGGGGCTTCCGTCAAAAGTGCATATTTTAAGGTCGCTGCCTGCCAGGATCATTCCTTCCGAGAGGCCGAACTTCATCTGCCTTGCCTTAAGATTGGCCACTACGACGACCATTTTTCCGATTAGAACGGACGGGTCCGGATATGCTTCTCTTATACCAGCAAATATCTGTCTGGGTCTTGTCTCACCCATGTCCACACTGAGGCGGATCATCTTATCGGATCCTTCGACGAGTCCTGCTTCAAGGATTTTTCCTGAGCGGAGATCAACTTTGGAGAAATCATCGATTGTAATGGTTCCTGTAGCAGTCCCCTGAGGTATAGGCTGCTTTGGTTCTGATTTTTTCGATTTGACGGGGCTGGTCTTATCGATTTTGGCCCAGGTGTCTTTTAAGGTAACGGTCCGGTTGAAGACAGGCTTTTCCTGAATTGAATCCTTTGAGTCTACGCAGAAATAGCCAAGACGCTCGAACTGGAAACGGGCCAAAGGCTTGGAATCTGCAAGGGACGGTTCGACAAATGAGCCTTCCATTCTCAGCAGAGATTCGGGATTGATGTAATCGAGGCTGTCCTTTCCTGTTTTTTCTGCTTCTGCCCCGGGGTTGTCGACAGAATACAGCCTGTCATAAAGCCTTATTTCTGCGGGTATGCCGTGAACCGCCGAAACCCAGTGCAGCGTGCCTTTCACCTTGCGGCCGTCAGGTGCATTGCCCCCCCTTGTCATAGGGTCATACCTGCAAATCAGTTTCTTTATTCTGCCTGAAGAGTCTTTTATTACTTCTTTGCATGTAATGAAGTATGCTCCTCTGAGTCTGACCTCTCTGCCGGGCGAAAGCCTGAAAAACCTGGGAGAAGGGTCTTCCATGAAGTCGTCCTGCTCTATATAAATCTCACGGC
Organism: Desulfomonilia bacterium; assembly: GCA_036567785.1. Taxonomy (NCBI): domain Bacteria; kingdom Pseudomonadati; phylum Thermodesulfobacteriota; class Desulfomonilia; species Desulfomonilia bacterium. The sequence continues at coordinate 217,892 of DATCTV010000062.1, forward strand.
AGAACGGGACCTTGCGTGAGCCCATCTCGGGCTTGTCGGGATGATAGGCTATCTCGAAGTCTTCGTGCTGGTTTTCGGGATAGTTTTCAATAACGACCTTCAAGGGGTTCAGAACCGCCATCACCCTGGGCGAGCTGGAGTTAAGATCCTCGCGAATGCAGTGTTCAAGGAGCGCCATATCGACCGTGCTGTCCCTTTTTGCAACGCCGATGCGATCGCAGAAATCCCTTATTGCGGAAGGTGTTACACCTCTCCTGCGAAGCCCGGATATCGTAGGCATTCTCGGGTCGTCCCAGCCCGAGACGATCTTTTTCTGTACGAGCTCGAGAAGTTTCCGCTTGCTCATGACCGTATAGTTGAGATTGAGCCTTGCGAATTCGATCTGCCTTGAGCGGAATATATCTAGCTTTTCCAGAAACCAGTCATATAGCGGTCTGTGGTCTTCAAATTCGAGCGTGCATATCGAATAGGTTATGCTTTCAATGGAGTCTGAAACCGGATGCGCATAGTCGTACATGGGATAAATGCACCATGCATCACCTGTCCTGTGATGGGTTGAACGCAGTATCCGGTAGATCACCGGGTCTCTCATATTGATATTGGGCGAGGACATGTCGATTTTGGCCCGCAGAACCTTTGAGCCGTCGGGAAATTCACCTGCCCGCATGCGCCTGAACAGGTCGAGGTTCTCGTCGATGCTGCGATCTCTGTATGGGCTGTTCTTTCCGGGTTCGGTAAGCGTGCCTCTGTATTGTCTGATTTCCTCCGCACTCAGTTCGCAGACATAAGCAAGTCCTTTCTTGATCAAGAGTTCGGCATATTCGTAGAGCTTCTCGAAATAATCAGAAGCAAAATAGCACCTGTCCTCCCAGTCGAAACCGAGCCATCTGACATCCTCGAAAATAGAGTCGATGTATTCCTGGTCTTCCTTGCTGGGGTTTGTGTCATCGAAGCGCAGGTTGCACATGGCGTTGGGGAATTCGTTTGCAATGCCAAAGTTAAGGCATATCGACTTTGCATGGCCGATGTGCAGATAGCCGTTGGGCTCGGGCGGAAAACGCGTGTGAACCCTGCCTCCGTGCTTGCCCGAGGCAATGTCTTCCCTGATTATGGACCTGATGAAATCGGTTCCCTGCGGCTGGATGGCAGACTCTTCAGGGTGGGTGCCGTTCTTGTCTGAATGGCTGTTTTCGGTGTTCATATAAAATGGTCTCCGGATGAGTTTATTCGGCTTGATGCAAGCCTTGAGGCTATATAACACAGGAGGAGAGTGCTGTTAAGTCCAATGACCGGAAGATACATAATTGTATCCGTCAGTGTCCTGCAGGTTCAGGGCTGAGCCGGAGGCGTGTTTATGCCTATCCCATTTTCGCCATCAGGATAATGCTGGATCTTGGCTGCACTTTGTAAAATCTGCCGTGTTCGGCAGGGGCGTTATCCGGTTCGAGAAAGTCATCCGGAGATTCAAGGAAGGTGTCGACGATTCTGTGCCAGAGCATCGGGGTCTTTAGCCTTGGAAGTTCGAAATCAAGTGCCTCCCAGTATGAATTGAGGATGACATGCAGCTTCTCTCCGAACAGGGGATGGGTCAGTGTGAATGCAAGAGAGTGCGAATTGTAACTGAAATCGGGTTTGCCGATTTTTATACCGTGCCAGTTTATGTATGCCTTTGTACTGCTGTATGTGCTCGAGAGTATATGCTCATCCTGAAATATGCGGCATGGTCTTATGATTTTGTTCAGCATGGTGACAAACCTTAGCAACCCGGCGTTCGACTTTACCATATCCCAGTCGAACCATGTCATCTCATTGTCCTGACAGTATGTATTATTGTTGCCTCTCTGCGTACGTCTTACTTCGTCTCCCATAAGAATCATCGGAGTGCCCTGGGAAGTGCTGAGTATGGTAAAGAAGTTTTTTATCTGCCTCAATCTCAACCTTTCGATATCGGGATCGTCTGTGCTGCCTTCAGCGCCGCAATTCCAGCTGAAGTTGTCCGTCATGCCGTCGCTGTTGCCCTGCAGATTGGCTTCATTATGCTTTTCATTGAACGATACGAGGTCGTTCATGGTAAATCCGTCATGGCAGGTGATGAGATTGATGCTTCTGTAAGGCTCTCTGTCTGGCCTTGTGTATATGTCCGGGCTTGCTATGATGCGTGAAGATAATTTCTGGACGGTTCCCTCATCACCCTTGACAAATCTCCTGACATCATCCCTGAACTGGCCGTTCCACTCTGCGAACCTGCTGCCTATGAATTTGCCAAGCTGGTACAATCCAATTGCGTCCCATGCTTCAGCAATGATCTTTGTTCCGGCAAGCACGGGTTCGGATTCAATTGACCAGAGAAGCGGCGGATTATCGAGCGGTTCACCGTTTTCTCCGCGGCAGAGGACTGATGCCAGGTCAAACCTGAAGCCGTCAACATGCATCTCGGTCACCCAGTATTTAAGGCACTCAAGGATCATTGTCCTGACAATCGAGAAGTTTGCATTGATCGAATTTCCGCATCCCGAGTAATTCTCATATTTTGAATGGTCAGCCTGAAGGATATAGTATGCATAATTATGAAAACCTTTAAGCGAGAGGGTCGGGCCTTTTTCGTCGGCTTCGGCTGTATGGTTGAAAACCACATCGAGTATGACCTCTATACCCGCCGCATGCAGTGCTTTGACCATGTCCCTGAATTCATTGACCGGGCCGAGCGGGCTTCTATCAAAGCTGTAGGAGCTGTGCGGGGCGAAAAAGGCCACAGGGCTGTAACCCCAGTAGTTTGAAAGGCCGGGTGGAGCCTCCTGGTCGTCAAACTGCTGTACGGGCATCAGTTCGACTGCGGTAATTCCGAGTTCCCTCAGGTACGGTATTTTTTGAATGAGACCCGCATAGGTCCCCCTTTTACCCTGAGGGATTCCCGAATTGGGGTTTTTTGTAAATCCTTTTACATGAAGCTCATATATGATCGATTTGGAGTGCGGTGTCATCAGGGGCCTGTCGCCGTTCCAGTCATAACCGGTGGTATCGACTACAACCGACTTCATGCAGCAGCCGATATTGTCAAAATGAAGTTTCTTGGCAGCCTCCCTGTCGTATCCGTCAGTGACTATGGCCTTTGAATAGGGGTCTATCAACACCTTGCTCCTGTCAAACCTGTGACCCATGGCAGGATTATAGGGGCCGTCAACACGGTAGCCGTAGAGCTGACCCGCTTCAATACCGGGAACGAGACAGTGCCAGTAGTAGAACGTCTTATTTTTATCCGGATCTAATTCTATGACAAGCGGCTCGGTGTCGGCGGGATTATCAAAGAGCAGGAGTTCGACGGAGCGGGAATTTTTTGTAAAAATGCAGAAATTAACGCCCGAAGGAGTAACTGTTGCGCCAAGCGGATAGCTCCTGCCGGGCAGTGCCTGGAATTCTTTCATATCTTCACCTTTATAATGTTTCGGAAAACAGAGGATTAAACATTAGACTTATAAGGCTTAAGGTTCCGCAAATCAAAAAAGATTTCATTGAAACCGGCTCACGGCCGGTTTTTATACACCTCAGGACCCGTTGTAACCTACAGTGGCCTTGCCGTTTTCGACAACAACAGGGACCCTCCTTACACCACCGGAATATTTGAGGAACTCGTTCATTCTCGATGGGTCTTTCCTTACGTCGACGTACTCAGCCCTATCTCCATAGGCCAGCCTGGCCTGGTCGGTATAGGGTCAGCCCGATTTCCCGAAAATCAAGATTTTATTATCCATATATTCCTCCTTAGTTTATATTTGCAAAATAGTCCGAAGATGACCTGATGCCAAATTATCTTATCGGATATTTTTAACCATTTTATTACATCGATATTGTTTCAAGGGCATGATTCCGCACTTGTTCATTTTGTAGGTTATGATAAAAACAAGTGATTATGGATATACTTCAGGAATACATTAAAAGTAATATTGTGCAATCATTTTGCATAACCGGCAGGCCTCTTGATCCTCTGCGCATAGGAAACGGCCACATAAACGATACATTCCTGATCAAGGTTTGTGAGGGATCGGGTCATGATTATGTGCTTCAGAGAGTAAACGGAAAAGTCTTCAGGAATATCCCGGGGCTGATGGAAAATATCAAAAGGGTTACATCACACATTAGAAGCAGGATTGAAAAAATGCCAGGCTCGCAACCCGACAGAGAATGTCTAACGCTGATACCGGCAATCGACGGGAAATCATATTTTCTGGATGAAAAAGGCGATTACTGGAGGATGTATATATTTATAAAAGACAGCCACAGCTGTGATATTGTAAGAACTGCTGAACAGGCCTTTGAAGGCGGAAAGGCTTTCGGGTGTTTCCTGGCAGGCCTTGCCGATCTGCCGGGCGGGCCTCTTAATGAAACAATACCTGATTTCCATAATATAGAAAAAAGACTCAATGACTTTTTCAGCATTACCATGAATGATCCCCTTAACAGGGCAGCATTGGCAAAGCATGAGATTGCCTTTGTCGAGAAGAGGGCCTGCCAGATGATGAAGATTCCTGATCTGATAAGAACAGGAAAAATCCCTCTGCGCGTCACACATAACGATACCAAGTTCAACAATGTGCTTCTCGATGAGAAAGACAGGGCGCTTTGCATCATAGACCTGGATACCGTAATGAACGGGTGCGTGCATTATGACTTCGGCGATTCTATAAGAACGGTCACTAACACTGGAGCCGAGGATGAAAACGATCTTGACAGGGTGTCGATGGATATCGGGCTTTTCGAGGCTTATGCAAAGGGATTCCTTTCCGAGATGGCAGGGCACCTGAACGGTGATGAGATCGATAACCTTGCATTATCATCCGGTCTTATGACCTTTATTATCGGGCTCAGATTTTTAACCGATTATATCAATGGCGACAAATATTTCAGGATTCATTATCCCGAGCAGAATATGGCTCGTACAAGGGCACAGTTCAAGCTGATAGAGAGCATGGAGCAACAGTATGAACAGATGCAGGGGAAAATAGACGATATCATCAGGGAGTGCAGATAAAAAAACAGTTTTCCTGTAATCTGTCAGATTAAAAATAAAAATACTTCCTTATTTTGGCCTCTGTTTCTTTTAGTTCTTCGGGCTTCAATTCCATTGTTATTGTCGAGTCATAGCCTTTATTCCCAAGCTCCGTGAAAATCTTTCCGTATTCGATCAGACCCTGTCCGAGTGGGAGGTGTAAATCGTCTTCAAGCCTCGTGCCTCCCCTGTTGTCATGTACGTGCACATGATCTATCTTCTCAAAGCAGTATCTGATGAAGTCGAACGATGCATTGGTTTTTGAAAGCAGCTGGGCATGGCCTATATCAAGAGTCATTCTAAGCCCCGGTATTTCATCGAACAGGGGTATGAAGCTTTCAAAATGCTCGCTAAGGTTTTCAATGCATATGGTCACGCCGCATGATGAGGCGTATTCGACGAGCTCTTTTAGAATGGGTATTTTGGCTTTTGCAATATCAGGATCGATCCATCTTGTATCCATCCAGAAATGAAGGGTGCATTTTTTGATTGATAATTCTGGACACAGGTCAAGAATACCTTTTATCTTGGGAAGAAATATTTCCTTCAGGATATCGGGTTTGACCGGGTGGTCTTCGTTCGGGAAATGTCCCATATAGCCGTTGCCGTATTTGTCTTTGATTAAGAGAAGTCTGTCGATATTTGCCCTCATATCTTCGGGCGTTTTGACAGAGATTTCGGCAAAGGGATAACCGAGTGCGGCAACCTTTTCGGCTGCATCTGGATTATGTGCCCTGCCTCCTATGACAGGCATGACTCAACCGCCTGCCTCGTTGTCGGCTTCAAGTGCTTTGATTGCCGCCTTTGCGAGATCACCGTCTTTTTTCCATATAATGCATGTGTCGATTAAAAATCTTCTGTCCATGTTGACGCTGGCCTTTTTCAGGGCATCAGGACTTCCTGCCTTGTTTGTCCACCAGCCCTGGACTGCCGCAGAGGCCATTGAGAGCAGAAGAGAATTGAGATGGGCGCACCCGTTGGGGCCGCCGAACCTTTTCCTTACCATACCGGTAAACCCAGGAGCTATTTTGAGGCCCTTGATTCCGTCAAGGGAGTCATGAACCTGCATGCATTCATTTCTGGGTACGTGAGCCAGCTCGACTTCGACATTTTCAATGTTCATACCGTGATTATCCCTGACGAGGAATCTTATTGTCATGTCATGTATCACACCGACTGGCATGGTCTGGCCCTTTGTCATCGAAAAGGTTTCTGTAAGCCTGTCGTCTCTCAGCCTTCCTTCAACAACAATTGCATCATCATCGATGCGGTAGGTTTTTATCGTAATCGAGCGTGAATGAATCGGGTCTTTTATCAATGATTTGAGGTTTTCCATAACTATTGATAGACATATCCTTCATTACGGTCAAGAAATTGTTGAAGCTGTCCTGGAATTGAATTATCAGTAAACAATTATCGGGAGGGTGAAGAAATGAGCGGTTTCCTCGGTTTTTTGATATGCTGCATTGCTGCGGTTATGATGTTCGACAGGGGAAGCATCATGCTGACAATAGTTGCTCTCTTTTTTGCTTTCATTTCATTTTTTACTTGGGGGCTTAAGCTGAGGTTGACCAAGGGTCAGGATGTAAGGCAACTCAGGCGCATAAGGGCGCGCATGATTCTTGAAAAGAAATCGCCCGAAGAGATTCAAAAGGCGCTCAGGGATAAGATATCGGCCGTGGAAAATAAGACTGCTTTTGTTCCGGGCTGGGTTTCCACTCTGTATTTTGTTTCCGTAACAGGCGGTATCATACTGCTTGTTTATGCAGGGATAGACTTGTTGAGTAAAAAATGATCAGGGATGAAGAATAAAATTAAAATCGGCATAGTGGGATGCGGGTTCGCAGGACTGTTTACAGTTTCCGGCCTCAGGAAGAAACTGAAAGATAAAGTTGATATAACCATATTCGACAGGAATAATTACCTTTTATATACACCCATGATGCATGAAGTTGCGACCGGCTCGCTCAACGCAAGACATATAGTCGTTCCACTAAGGGAAATTCTCGATCCGAGAAAGGTCAACATAAGGTGTGAAGAGGTTCTGTCTGTCGATTTGAAGGACAGGTCCATCAACACCGCGACTGGAAAGCAACTCTTTGATTATATCGTTGTAGCACCGGGCAGCGTTTCCAATTTTTACGGGATACCGGGGGTTGAAGAAAGATGCATAACTTTCAAGAACATTACGGATGTTGTGAGGCTGCGCAATGAAATTATAACCGTGCTTGAAAAGGCAACGCTCTCAAGGAATGCTGAAGAAAAAGCCCGGCTTCTTTCTATCAGCGTAGCAGGTGCAGGGTGCACCGGATGTGAAGTGGTTGCAGAGATCGCACAGTTCATTTCCATTATCTTAAAGCGCGGCTATCCTGAGATAGAGCCCTCGGACGTAACGATAAACCTCATCGAGGCATCAGGCAAGGTTCTGCCTTCATTCCCTGAATATCTTTCCGGCGTTGCGCTGGAGAGATTGAGAGAGAGCGGCATTAAAGTACGGCTGAATTCCCCGATTACAGGTGTTGACGATAAATGCATTATGCTCAAAGACGGCACATGTATTCCTACGGGAATACTTGTCTGGGCGGCAGGCATAAAAGCGCCGGAACTTTTAATGTCAGGTAATGTAAAAAAAGATACATCCGGCCGGATAATAGTCGACGCCAGCCTTCAGGTCCCTGGGAACCCCGGTGTTTACTCAATAGGTGATTTCGCCCGTACGGAAGAGGGAGGAAGGCCTCTCGCTTCAACTGCCTCGGTTGCGGTTCAGCAGGCGGCATATGTGGCAGGAGATATAAAGGACAGGATTGAGAAGAGAAAATCGAAACCTTTCAAGTTCAATTATCGAGGCGACATGGCATCGCTTGGCTTCATGTCAGGTGTAAGCGAAGTGTATGGGATCAAGATAAAGGGGTTTCCCGCCTGGATGCTCTGGAAGATTTTCAAGCTAGCGATGCTTCCGAGGTACAAAAACCGTTTCCAGATTATGGCGGACTGGATCATCACATGGCTTTTCAAACGTGATACGTCCCGGTTCATAGAACCGCCGTGCAGATAGGGAGGAATCATGAAGGATGTTCTGTTCGGCGGGATAGAGGCGGGCGGCACCAAGTTCTGCTGTGCTGTCGGTGATGAAAAAGGCCGTATTATCGATGAGACAATAATACCTACGGCGCATCCTGATGTCACATTGCCCAGGGTGATTGAATATTTCAGGACCATTCATGAAAAGACGCCTCTCTCGGCCTTCGGTATTGCCTCATTCGGCCCGGTTGACCTGAACAGGGATTCTCAATTTTACGGATTTACGACAACACCGCCCAAGCCCGGATGGCAGATGTTTGATTTTGCAGGGGCCTTGAAAAAGTCATTCAACCTTCCAGTCGGATTTGACACGGATGTGAATGGTGCCGCTCTGGGTGAATTCCGATGGGGCGCCGCAAGAGGGCTGAATACATTTATTTATATAACCGTTGGAACCGGGATAGGGGGCGGCGGCATGGCTGCCGGTAATATCATGCACGGCCTGGTCCATCCTGAAATGGGGCATATCTTCATACCTCATGACCGATCAAGGGATCCTTTTGACGGTATATGTCCCTATCACGGGGACTGTCTCGAAGGATTGGCATCAGGACCTTCCATTCAAAAGAGGTGGGGGGTTGAAAAAGCATCGGACCTTCCTTCAGGTCACCAGGGATGGGCGCTCGAGGCGGATTATCTGGCTTATGCGTTTGCGTGCTATTCTTTAATGATATCACCTCAGAGAATTATCGCAGGCGGCGGCGTGATGAAGACTTCTGGCCTGATTGAAATGATTAGGCTCCGCGTCAGAAGACTTCTTAACGGATATGTCCGGCACAGTATGATACTCGATGAAATAGATAATTACATTGTTCCGCCGGGGCTTGGCGACAGGTCAGGAACATGCGGGGCACTGGCGCTTGCAGAACAGGCTTATTTAAAAATCAGATAAATACCTGATACGGTATATTTATAGATATGGCTTCAAAAAAGTTCCGAGTGCAGTATAGTGAAACAGCCTGTCATAATCGATGATTCCCGCCAGCGCCCTTGAATGGATGCGAATGCCTTTTTCTTCAAGAACTGCAATGGGATTGAGTCCGCCTGTTACTACTGAACCTATGCGGCCGCCACTGACAGGAATATCAAGCAGCGGCTGGCTGGGCCTGCCAATCAGTGTAAACCCGCCGAGCCCGGTTTTCTTGAGTTTGCTGTCAACATCATAAACCTTTTCAAGACAGTCCGAAGGGAACTCTCTGAATCCTGCGCCAATCCGGCCTTTTCCGGTTGATATAGCACCGGAGTTGTCAGTCATTCCACTCTTGATGAATATCTCCAAGGGATCAAGACTCGTGCCGTCATACATTATGATTTCAGTAAATCTCGATGGTTTGAAATCCCTTATCTCGAGCAGACCGCCAAACTTTGATATCATGGGAATCCCAGCCTTCAGCAACACTCCGTTCAAGGTTATAGAACAAACAGTGCCTATGCCGACCATACCATCTGGAACCGTAGTCGATCCGATGTTTTCCCCGGGCCCGAAAAGGGTTATCATTTCACCCATGGCGAAGCCGTTCTCGTATACCTGATAGATTGATTCGATATTATCTTTCACCTGTCCCGGTTTGACGATTGATATATTTACTATGACGGTTCCGGATTGTTCCTTGAGGTCAAAGCTCATTTTGTATGTGATCTGATCAATTTTTGCGGAGAGAAATCCCACTCTTTCAATGATCCTGGAAGATTCAATTTCCCTCAGGCCTGTTTCGGTGATGATTCGACCCTTTCTCCCTATTTTTGATGTCAATCCTTCATCATCGAGATCCTTCAGGTACATCCTGATTGCCCGTTCGCTCATTGACTGGCCGGCATACCTGAGTTCATCCATAATATGAGCGCTTCCCAGAGGTTTCCCTGCATCCCTGAGGACATTAAGGATGAGCATTTTCTTTCTGGTTTTTCTTTCTTCCATAAAGCCTTTTTCCTGTAATTTAACTCCCGTGTCAAGGAAGTGAATACGTAATTTTGCCGGTCGAGTATTATTTTATAGCGATTTTATCAAATCAAATAACCGTTTGAAAATGGGCAAAAATGCCGTTAACAAAAATATAATATTTTGATAACGGCAAATATGCCGCAATAAAAATGACTTGTAAAGACTCTATAAAAGCCACCAAGCGTGTTGACTCGATGTGTTTATAGTGATAAAAAACAATTAGAAAGATAGGTTAAACGGCAATAAATTGCCGTAATAAAATACTCAACACACTACATGGAGGTAGTATGATTAAAGAGTTGTTTGAAAAGGTAAAAGCCAAGAATCCGGGAGAATTGGAGTTTCATCAGGCGGTATGGGAAGTTTTCGAATCACTGGAAAAATTCATCGACAAAAATCCCAGATACAGAAAGGCCAAGGTTCTGGAAAGAATTGTTGAACCTGAGCGGGTAATAATGTTCCGTGTGCCATGGGTGGATGACAAAGGTGAGATTCAGGTAAATCGTGGTTTCCGTATACAGATGAACAGCGCAATCGGTCCATATAAGGGCGGTCTTCGATTTCATCCAAGCGTAAATCTGGGCATACTTAAATTTCTTGCATTTGAGCAGGTTTTCAAAAACTCCCTTACGACTCTTCCAATGGGAGGAGGAAAAGGCGGTTCGGATTTCGATCCCAAAGGCAAGAGTGATGCTGAAGTGATGCGTTTCTGCCAGAGCTTTATGTCCGAACTGTTCCGCCACATCGGGCAATTTACAGATGTTCCGGCCGGTGACATCGGTGTCGGCGGCAGAGAGATCGGTTTCCTGTATGGTCAGTATAAAAGATTGGCAAATGAAGTGACAGGGGTGCTTACCGGCAAAGGTCTTACCTGGGGTGGAAGCCTTATAAGGCCTGAGGCCACAGGTTATGGCGCCACATATTTTGCTCAGGAAATGCTAGCAACAAGAAAGGAAAAAATTGACGGCAAAATAGTTGCGGTATCGGGTTCGGGCAATGTTGCACAGTATACTGTAGAAAAGTGCAATCAACTTGGAGCAAAGGTCGTTACGCTATCCGATTCCGATGGCACGATCGTTGACGAAGCCGGTATTGATGCCGAAAAGCTTGCATATGTAATGGAACTAAAAAACATTACACGTGGCCGGATAAAAGAATATGTGAAGAAGTATCCGAAAGCAAAATATTATGAAGGAAAACGACCGTGGTTTGTGAAATGTGATGTGGCATTTCCTTCTGCAACGCAGAATGAAATCAGCAGAAAGGATGCCGAAACTCTGGTTAAGAACGGCTGCATATGTGTGTCTGAGGGTGCAAATATGCCGACCGAACCCGGTGGAATAGAAATCTTCATCAAGGCAAAGATTCTGTATGGCCCGGGAAAGGCGGCCAACGCTGGAGGGGTCGCAACTTCCGGCCTTGAAATGAGCCAGAACAGCATGAGGCTTTCATGGTCAAGAGACGAGGTGGATGCAAACCTGAAGAAGATCATGGAGAGCATTCATGAAACCTGTGTAAAATATGGCAAGGATGGAAAATACATTAACTATGTGAACGGTGCCAATATAGGCGGGTTTGTAAAAGTAGCAGATGCAATGATTGATCAGGGCGTATAAAAGAATTCCATAAGCAATAAAAATGCCTCATGATCCATTAAGGATCATGGGGTATTTTATTTATATTGATATAACTTGACTTAATCCTCTTTTTTAAAAAAAACTAATCCCAAAGCAACAGAAATCAGTAAAAACAAAAAAATTACCGCCGTTAAAATAACCTGAATACTTTCCAAAAGAACAAACAGTTATAACTGGCATGCCCTATCAATACAAAATATAACCAAGGAACAAAATAATAAAAGTAAGAAAAATAATAAAAAGCTTGACAATAATAAATGAATCTCGTATTAAGCCGATAGTGATTAAAATCAAATTATTTAAAGGGAGGTTTAAGATATGAAAAAGGTAGTTGTTTCATTGCTGGTTGTTTTCACAATACTTATGTCCTTTTCCCTGCATGCGGCTTCAGGGAAAAAACCCGGGGTGGGCAATGATGTTCTTGAAGGAAAGCTTAACATCAATACGGCAACCTCGATTGAATTTCAGATGCTTCCGGGAATAGGGCAGAAAAAGGCTGATGCGATTGTTGCATATCGGAGTGCGCACGGACCTTTCAAAGCTGTAAATGATCTTGATAAGATCAAGGGTATCGGTAAGGCAAGACTTGAAAAAATAAGGCCTTTCTGTATGCTTGAGGGTAAGTCGACATTAAAAGTGGTCAAGTAGCAGCCGGAAATTAAAAGTGAATAGCAGATATCAGGCTGCTATTCACTTTTGTTCTTATCAGATAGTTTCTTCAGTTCTCCAAACAGTTTCTTCTGCTCGGCACTCAATTGTGAAGGTAGTACAATCTTAATCTGTGCAAAAAGATCGCCTTTGTGTGAGAGTCCTCGTCCTTTAAATCTTAAGCGCTGTCCGGATGATATCCCGGCCGGGATTTTCAGTTTGACCTTGCCTTCAAGTGTTTCTATCTCCAGTGTCCCACCAAGAGCCGCATCCCAGGGCATGACAGGCACATCCATGATCAGGTTTTCTCCCTCGATCTTGAATCTGCTGTCCGGCTGGATACGAAGTATCAGATATAGATCTCCGGAACCTCCCGGGCCGGGGTTTCCCTGACCGGAGAGCCTTATTTTCATGCCGTCGTGGGCGCCTTTTGGAACTTTGAAATTAAGCCTTTTAATGCCATTTGGCCCCTGAAGCGCGATTTCTTTTGTTACACCATTGTGAGCGTCTTCGAGCGATATTGATATTTCACTTTCTATATCGCTGCCGACTGGCGCCTGCCTCCTGAATGAATGCTGTTCCGGTCTTCCTCCCATGCCGCCAAAACCGCCGAATAAGGTTTCAAAGAAATCCGAGAAGCCTCCTCCGGACGTATGTGGAGATCCGCCAAAATCAAACCTGAAAGATCTACCCTGTCCTCTTTGCCCTCCGAAATTAAAGAATTCCTCAAAACCCGGTGGTGGTGAAAAATCCTGTCCCTGCTGCCAGTTGCTGCCAAGGGCATCATATCTTGCCCTTTTTTCAGGATCGCTCAAGACTTCATGCGCCTCGTTGATTTCCTTGAATCTCTGTTCGGCATTAGGATCATCTTTGCAGGTATCAGGGTGGCATTTCCTGGCGAGTTTTCTATAGGACTTCTTGATCTCATCAGGCGATGCATCTCTTTCAACGCCAAGAATTTTATAATAGTCTTTATATTCCACTTTCCTGTCTCCTTTGACAGCATAAACGATCTTTTATTATTGAATTAGTTACTAATGAAGCAGAAATCAATAACCATGTAAAACTTTAGCCCGGAAATTCATGAGAACTGCTTTCAAACGGGTGGGGTAAAGGATTAAAGCCTGGTTTCTATCGGGCCAAGTATGATCTCGGGAAGTTTCAGGATTCTGTCTGTCAGAAAACCGGCCTGTTTTATTGCGGAAATTGCATAATCCAAATATTCAACAACCGTTTTCCTGCATCTGTTCAGAATATCATTGCCAAGCCCCGGCATAATAATATTGCGCCATTTTACAGGATCTTCGGTTGCAGAAAGATCGGAAATAATGTCAGGTCTTTCATTGAAAAGATAAATAAGGGGAAGTGTTGATTTGCGTTCGAAAATATCATTGCAGGCATCCTTGTCATCATCTTTCAAAGGATAGACATTTATTACATCGTCAACAATCTGGAATGCCATGCCAATGCTCTTCCCAAAATCGGATAGCGCCACAATTCTGACCGGATCCAGATCGGCTATGAGTCCGGGTGTTATTGTGCAAAGCTCAAACAGCGATGCTGTTTTCAGGTAGATTATATCAAGGTATGTATTGATGTTGTTATGAAAAGATGCAGCATATTCTATTTCCTTCAATTCCCCTTCAGCCATTTTTTTTATTGTTCTGACGATTGACTGAGCGATTCTGATATTTCCAATGGAAAAAACTATATCCAATGCCGTGGCTGAAAGAAAATCGCCTGCAAGCAGGGCGGGTTTGTCACCGTATACCTGATTGGCGGTCGGCTTGAACCGTCTGATTTCGGTTCCATCAACGACGTCGTCATGAAGAAGGCTTGCAGTATGAAGAATCTCGACAGAATAGGCCATGGGCATTATTTTTTCAGGATCGACGCCTACAGCCTCACCCATCATGAGAACAAGTTTGGGTCTTAACCGTTTTCCTCCCGATCCAAGAATATAACCGGCAATTTCACCTGTAAGCCTGCTTGAGCTTATTGTGATGTCTAATAATCCCTTTTCAAACTCTTTATTCATTCGGTGAAGCTATACCAGAGCAGGCAGGTCATAGCAATTTAAAACATAACTCAAAACTGCTCTGTTTTGTAAAAGGACAGGTCCAGTTCCGCAGTACAAACACGGTTTGTTATGCTCTGTCTGAGAGGAAGACCGGTTTTGCCGAAAACCTTCAGCATCTGCATGTTGTCCTCCCATATGTAAGCAATCATTTTTTTGAAGCCAAGGTCATGTGCGATTCCAAGAATGTATTTCAAAAGAAACGTTCCTATTCCTATGTTCTGCCAGTTCGGATGAACCATGGCGGCAAACTCGCAAACATCATCCATATCCTCTTTCGTCTCACGTGCAATATGAGCCACGGCTATTATGCCTTCTTCTTTCAGGTTTGAAAGGGTTACCACCAGTGCCATGGAATTAATGTAATCGGAACTGACAAGTGGCTGAGCCTGCTGGTGATGCAATGCGGAAACATTTCTCAAAAACCTGTAAAATTTGTCATGCCGGCTCATTGCATAAAAAAGGTCCTGGATGCCCCTTTCATCAGTAACTTTAATCGGGCGGACCAAAAGCTTTTCTCCTCCCATGAAAAGTTCCTTTTCATATTTTTCGGGATACAAAGTGTTGTCAGGAGGTAAAAACTGGTCCTTATAAACGTAGTTCAGTCGTTTTGCTTCCTGAAGGAGCCATGACCTGAATTTCGGGTGAGCAATCGTTATCAGCGCCAATGATCTTTCTCTGATGGATTTGCCAAATAGATCGGCATGTCCGAATTCAGTCACGACATAGTGTATATCGGCCTGGGTGGTAATGATTCCTATCTTATTATCTGAGAACTCGGGGACGATTCTGGAAAATTTTCCATCACGTGAAGTTGACCTTAATGCAATAATACCTTTTCCCCCCTCGGTGAGCATGGCGGTTCTGTTGAATGTTGCATGTCCAAGGGCACCGAAATACCCGAAATTATCACTCATGCCTACGCATGACTGTCCTGTAAGATCTATTTCCACAGCACCGTTTATGGCCACCATTTTCTTATGCGAAAGAATATTCTGGGGATCTGTCGTATAACTTAGATTTTTAATTTCCACGCTTGGATTGTCATTTACGAAATCAAAGATCTTTGATGTTCCGATGCAGAAGCTGGCAACTGTTTTACCGTTGTCGATATCTTTTTTGATGTTTGTAATGACACCGCTATCCATAAGATCGCAGATTTCATCTGTAATGATTTCAGAATGAACGCCAAGATCCTTTTTGTTTTTAAGCGCCCGCAGAGCGGAATTCGGTATTCGGCCGAATCCGACCTGTATGGTTGAACCGTCATCAATCAGCCTGGCGATGTTTTCACCGACCTTGATAGTTTCGGAATCCTGTTCATCCTGAGGTATTTCCAGCAAAGGTTCATCCTTTTCGATTATATAATCCACTTTGCTTATATGTACAAACCCGTCACCAAAGCTCCTTGGCATGCGGGAGTTGACCTGTGCAATAATGACGTCTGCTTTTTCAATTATAATTTTAGCCAGGTCTACTGTTATGCCAAGGCTCATAAAACCATGTTTGTCAGGAAGTCCCAGCTGGATGATAGCAGTATTAATCCGTATATAGCCCTGGGAAAACAGCTTGATAAGACCTGTTGAAGAAAGCGGCATATGATCGGCGCTTCCTTCCTCGTAAGCAGAACTGACTTTAGAAGAAATAAAAAATGATTTGATCCTGAAACGTGAGCCGTATTCACCGCCGAAATCTGAATATCCCCTTAATGGAATGGATGTATATATTTCAACATCGCTTAATTCCCTGTTTTCGAGAATGAGTTCCTTAACGAGATATTGGGGTTCACTGCATCCGGTTTCAATATATACCCTAGAACCTGGACGGATTATGTCTTTTATCTGTTTCGGGGTAACTTTTTTTCTTTCATATTCATCTTTCCACAAAACTGCCTCCTTAATCTCATTAGATATTGTATTAACACTTCCCTTATATCAGGCTGTTAAAGGCAGACTGTATTCGTTCAGGGTTTCCTCAATGATTCTCCTGACCTTCTGGAGGAGAATATCCTTGTCATTGTCGGAATAAGCGCTTGTATCGATGGGATCTCCTATTATTATCTTCAGAATTCCTGGCCGTATCCTGATTGCTCTTTTGGGAAGAAGACGGTAACTGCCGATTATTGCAACAGGGATGATTGGAAGTTTTGCCTTCAGTGCAAGGACAACACCGCCCTTTTTGAAGGTTTGAAGGATACCGTCTGAACTGCGGGTTCCTTCTGCGAAAAAGAATGCGCTGATGCCGTTCTTTAAATCCTTTATTGATTTGTTTATAGTTTCCACGGCCTTCGTGTGATCTGATCTGTCAATGAAAATCATTCGTCCAAGTTTGGCTGCCCATCCGAATATCGGAATTTTTGCAAGCGAGCTCTTGCCTATGAATCTGAGAGTTTGCGGTATAACCAGTATTACTGCGAGAGGGTCGAGATTACTGGCATGATTTGATATGAAAACATATGATTTTTCATGCACGAACTTTTCAAGTCCGATCACTTGAATTTTAACCCTGTTGGTCTTCATGATGAGCCAGGACCAGGCGCATCCCAATTTGAACGGAAGTTTTCCCGTTTTGCTTACCAGTGCAATAAATATTACCGGAATACCGAGTAAAATCGTATAGATGACAGTTGTAACTGTTGTCCACAACGCCATGACGCCGTCTGTTATTTTTCTGAACAGTTTGTTCATGATGGGCATATTATGATTAAGATGGATATTTTATTCAATATTAAAAACGTGAGATTGACACTGTCCGGTAATGATTATATCAGGGCATAATAAATTTCTGGAGGATGCCTCATGCTTAATGAGATTACGATAACAAGGGCCATACTTGACACATATTTCAAGAAGATAAAAGACGCATTGGACATTGATGTGGCAATTGTCGGTGGAGGCCCTTCAGGACTTGTCTGCGGATATTATCTGGCAAAAGCCGGGAAAAAAGTCGCCATGTTCGAGAGGAAACTTGCAGTTGGTGGCGGTATGTGGGGCGGCGGCATGATGTTCAATGAAATAGTGGTTCAAGATGCCGCTAAAACAATTATTGATGAATTCGGTATGAAATCTGAAAATTACGAGGAAGAGTATTATACAATAGATGCCGTTGAAGCGGTTTCTGCCCTTATATATAAATCTGTCAGTGCGGGGCTTAAGATATTTAACCTTGTTTCAATGGAGGACGTTGTCTTTAAAAGCGGAAAAGTATGCGGGCTTGTCATAAACTGGACGCCCGTTGAGCTTAACAGGCTTCATGTTGACCCTCTGACCATTCATTCAAAATATGTGCTTGATGCAACAGGGCATCCCGCTGAAGTTGTCGGGGTGCTTATCAAGAAAATGGGGGTAAAGCTCAATACTCCTACAGGCGGAATAATGGGGGAGAAATCAATGGATGCAGATATGGGTGAGATGCATACTGTTGAAAACACCCGTGAATGCTTTCCGGGGCTATATGTTTCAGGGATGGCCGCGAATGCTGTTTACGGCGGATACAGAATGGGTCCGGTGTTCGGCGGGATGCTTCTGTCAGGCAAAAAAGCCGCCACTTTGATATTGGAAAACCTTTAATGAATGACGGGATTGACCGCATAATAGATGCAAATATAAACCGCGTGACCGAAGGTCTTCGTGTGGTTGAAGACATATTCAGGTACAGCATCGTATCAGATGAGATACAGCAGCGGCTGAAAGACTTGCGCCATAATCTTGTAACTGTTGTCGACAGAGGGGATGTTATCCTGGCAAGAAACTCTCTTGATGATGTCGGTTACTTATCCAGCGGTGCGAACGAGTACAATAGATCAGAACCGGGCGATATCGTTTCGGCAAACCTCAAGAGGGCGGAAGAGGGATTGAGGGTGCTTGAAGAGGTGTACAAAATAGGGAAGAAGGACAAATCGTCCTTAATGAAAAAGCTCAGGTATGAGTTATATGAGCTTGAAAAAAAAGCTTATGCCAAAATGAAAAGGAAGCTTCTGCCAAAAGGCCTTTATCTTGTGATGACAAATCCCAGAACGGGATATGAGGATATTGCTCTTTTGGCTGTAAAGGCGGGTTTGCCTGTAATACAGATAAGGCAGAAAAAAGGGTCTGACAGGGAACTGATGAACATAGCCTTCAAGATAAGGGAAATAACCTCAGGCACGAAGACGCTGTTTATAGTCAATGACAGACTGGATATTGCGAGGATGTGTAATGCAGACGGTGTGCATCTCGGACAGGATGATATCGAGCCGGGAAGGGCAAAAGATTTCCTCGGAGATAATTTCATGATAGGGCTTTCGACACATAACCTGTCTCAGGTGGAAAAGGCGCAGAACGAGCCCTTGGATTACATAGGATTCGGGCCGATCTGGGAGACGGATTCGAAAGAAAGACCAGATCCCGTGACAGGGGTTGAAAAATTAAGAAAAGCAGTGGAGAAATCGCATCATCCGGTGGTTGCCATAGGTGGAATAAACAGGGATAATGTAGGAGAACTAAAGGGAACAGGCATAAACAACATCGCTGTTATCAGAGCAGTTCAGGATGCAATGGATCCTTATGCGGAGATGACTTTCCTGAATAATTTTGGAGAAAACATATGACACTGCTTGAAAATGCAAGAAAAGGGATAATAACGGATGAAATGACAGTGGTTGCCAGGTATGAGGGGCTCAGTCCCGAATATGTCAGGAAAGGGCTGGCTGAAGGAACCATTGTAATTCCGAAGAACAGCAAAAGAAATCTTGAGTACATAAGAGGAATTGGAAAAGGACTCAGGACTAAAATAAATGCTAATATCGGTTCTTCTCCGTATCATATGGATATGAATGAGGAACTTAGAAAACTCAAGGCTGCCGTCGAGGCAGGCGCTGATTCCGTTATGGACCTTTCACTGGGATGCAGTCTTAATGCGATCAGGAAGAAGATAATAAAGGCCTCACCCGTAATGGTTGGCACGGTACCCATCTATCAGACTGCTTATGACCTGTCACGGAAGAAAAAAGACATTACCGATATGAGCATCAAAGATTTTCTCAAGACAGTTGAATCTCAGGCCAGAGAAGGTGTCGATTTCATGACGATACATTCCGGCGTCAATCTGAATGCACTGAATGCCCTCCAGCGGCAAAGCAGGATACTGGATGTCGTGAGCAGGGGCGGCGCATTCATGGTTTCTTGGATGAGAAAGAATTCAAAGGAATCTCCGTTATATGAATACTATGACGACATACTGGATATTCTTTCTGAATATGATGTCACGGTATCCCTCGGGGACGGTATGAGACCGGGATCGATTGCGGATGCGACAGACCGCGCCCAGATAACAGAACTTGTAACGCTGGGCGAACTTGCGCAACGCGCCAGGGAGAAAGGTGTGCAGGCTATGATTGAAGGTCCGGGCCATGTACCACTTCACATGGTTGAAGAGAATATAAAACTACAGAAATCATTGTGCAAAGGGGCCCCGTTTTATGTACTTGGTCCTCTGGTG
Organism: Desulfomonilia bacterium; assembly: GCA_036567785.1. Taxonomy (NCBI): domain Bacteria; kingdom Pseudomonadati; phylum Thermodesulfobacteriota; class Desulfomonilia; species Desulfomonilia bacterium. The sequence goes on from DATCTV010000062.1 coordinate 237,799, forward strand.
ACAGACTGTGCAAGCGGCTATGATCATATAGCGGGTGCAATAGGCGGAGCCCTTGCAGCTTATATGGGTGCTGACTTCCTGTGCTATGTAACGCCTGCAGAACACCTGATGCTGCCTACGGTCGAACATGTGGTTGATGGAGTCATAGCGTCCAGGATTGCAGCCCATGCAGCCGACCTGGCAAAAGGTATGACATATGCATGGGAGAGGGACATCGCCATGTCGAAGGCAAGAAAGGAACTTGACTGGGAAACCCAGATCGAACTTTCATTCAATCCTGAAAATGCAAAAAAGCTCAGGGAATCAAGTGAAATCGGAAACTCCGATGTCTGTACCATGTGCGGCGAATTTTGTGCTATTAAAAGGATCAGAGAATCCGGTTTATAGGCAGGAGAGTGTATGAAACAGCCCATATTCCTTATCGTTACAGGTTTGAGCGGTTCGGGAAAGTCCAGTGCGATGAAGGCGATAGAGGACGAGGGCTTTTTCTGCATGGACAATATCCCGGTTGACATGCTTTCGAAGCTTGTCGAAATATATGATTTTGCATCCTTGAATCTGTCAAGGGTATGTTTCGGTGTCGATATCAGGGGTGGGGCGGATGTGTTCGGCCAGATGGCTCCGCAGGCGATCCTGGCAATGAAGCAGACCATGCCCATTACTAAGCTTATATTCATAGAAAGCAAGACTGGCTCGCTGCTGAACAGATTCAAGGAGACCAGGAGACGCCATCCTCTCAGCGATAATTACCCCAATCTGCTTGAGGCCATTGAAGCCGAACGGGAGATTATGACTCCCATCAAAGACATGGCTGATTTCGTGATTGATTCTACCAGTCTTAATGTCCATGAATTTGCCGGGCGTATTAAAGAGATAATGAAAAGGATCATTGCATCGAAAGGCATGTATGTTGAGGTCAGGTCATTCGGATTCAAAAAAGGCATTCCTCTTGATGCCGACATCGTCCTGGATGTCAGGTATCTCCCGAATCCTCATTTTGTTGAGAATCTGATGAAAAAAACCGGACTTGATCCTGATGTCAAGGATTGGCTCAACTCGCACAAGGTCTATACAGATTTCATAAAAAAAACCAAGGGCTTCATATCGTTCATATTACCTTTGTGCAGAAAAGAGGGGAGATCGTATCTGAATATTGCAATCGGCTGCACGGGTGGCAGGCACAGGTCGGTTGCAATAGCCGAGGAAATAGGACAGCTTGTTGAAAAAGCAAAGTTCAATTGCAAGGTTGTTCATCGAGAACTTACACAGGGAGGGCTCTAATGGTCGGCATTCTTGTTGTTGCACATGGCAATCTTGCAGCGTCATTAATTGAAACTGCAGAGCTTATAGTAGGGCATGTTGACGGTGTGAAGGCATGTTCGTTCTGTCAGGGCAGTGATGTGGAGAAACTAAGAAAAATGCTGAAGACTTCCATCAGAGAAGTGAACACAGGCAATGGCGTAATAATCCTGACTGACATGTTCGGAGGAACTCCATCCAATATAAGCCTGTCGTTCCTTGAAGAAAATGTTGAGGTCATAACAGGTGTCAATCTCCCCATGTTGATCGGTGCAATAACGAAACGTGAAAGCAGATCAATAAAAGAAATGGCGCAATTGTTGAAAGAGAGCGGAATGAACAACATATATATAGCATCTGAAATACTGGCGCCTGCTGCGAAAAAGTAATGAATATTGTTCTGATAAGGATCGATGACAGGCTGATTCACGGCCAGATACTCGAATCATGGCTGCCTTATCTGAAAGCCCAGTGTGTTGTGGTTGCAAATGATACGCTTGCCGAAGACCAGTTCCAGATGGCTATACTGTCAATGGCTGTTCCAGAAAGAATCAAACTCAGAATGGTAGGCGTCGAAAGCGTAAAAGATCTCTCGGAAGACCCTGAACTTGTTAATAAAACGACCCTGATTATCGTGTCCTCTGTGCTTGATGCATACAGAATTGTACAAAATGGAATTCTGGCCAGGATAAATCTTGGCAACATGCGTTCATCCGGTGCTGATAAGCAGCTGATGTATTCGTTCTGGGTGAATGAAGATGATATCACGATGCTGAAAGAAATGATGGCGCAGGGGATATCGATTAATCTTCAGTCTGTACCGAGGGAAAAAGAGATTGACATTAAACATATACTCGATACTTTAGGAGAATGATAACATCCATCACAGCATCAGTATTTATAGGTGCATTGCTCTGGATGGATAGAGAGTATGCGCTTCAGATACAGATAAGCAGACCAGTTGTTATTTCTGTAATTCTCGGCCTGATATTCGAAAACATCCAGTTGTCCCTCATGATAGGGGTCTCATTGGAGATTATCGGACTCTATGCCCCTCCGGTAGGAGGCTACCTGCCATATGACGAAAATTTTTGTACTGTTGTTGCCCTGCCTGTTGCCCATGTCGCTTCACGGACAATGGAGAACCTTCCTGCGGCAGGCTTTGCGCTTGTTTTGTGTCTTCCTGCTCTCATTATAGGAAGAGAAATGGATTCATATATCATGAAAAGCAATGAACATATTCCCGGCAGACTTGGAGATGACTGGCTTGATAAAATAGATTCCGTTATGATCAAATCGCTGGCGGGTGTATATTTAAGAGCACTTGCAACAACCGGTGTCTGCGTAGCAGTGTTTTCGGCTCTCGCATGGTTTATTATTCCGGTATTGCCTCAGAAAGCCATGAAGGTTTTTTCGTATATGCCCGCGGTTTCAGTTATGATAGGCCTTGCAGGCCTGGTTTCCGGCAAGAGAATGCACTCGCGTTATTCCTGGGTCGGGGCGTTCATTCTGGGGATTTCGGCTGCCATACTGTGGAAATTGGCATGATAAGGATAAAAAAGGCTTTATAAAAATATGGAGGTCTCCTTGAAGGAATTAACATCCACAGTCATAAGCAACAGACAGATCGCATCAAATACTTATCTTTTGAGCCTGGAATGCGAAATGGATCCATACATTCCAGGCCAGTTCGTAATGGTAAAAGCGCCCTCGCCTGGAGCCTTCCTGAGAAGGCCTCTCGGAATAATGGAGCTTAAGGAAGGAGTGCTTGCTCTGCTTTACAAGACAAGGGGGGAAGGGACAATCGCTCTTTCAATGCTCAAGGAAGGAGAAGCAATTTCCGTTATGGGTCCTCTCGGAAACGGATTCAGAATTGAGGATGAAGCTCAGGCTGTCTACATAGCCGGCGGAATAGGTCTTCCTCCTCTACTGTCCCTGTACAACAAGATTAAAAAAGGAAATTTCCTGATTGGGGCCAGATCTGAAGAAGACATCCCTTTTGACTATATACCGGCCAGGGCGGAGATTGCCACCGAAGACGGTTCTGTCGGACATAAGGGGCTTGTTACAGATATTCTGTCAGGCATGAACCTGAAAAAGCCGAATATTATATATGCGTGCGGCCCGGTGGCGATGTTGAAGAAAGTAGCCGATATATCCAGGCATATGAATATTCCCTGCCAGGTTTCATTGGAAGAAAGAATGGCATGCGGTTTCGGGGTATGTGCCGGATGCGTCGTTAAGACGGTTTCGGGCAACAAAAGTGTGTGTGCACTGGGGCCTGTTTTCAATGCAGAGGAAATCATATGGTGAAGCATGCACAGTTGGCAGTTGATCTCGGGCGCGGACTGGTGCTTAAAAATCCCGTCATGAATGCATCAGGGACTTTTGCATATGGAGAGGAGTTTTCAAGGATTATCGATTTGAATATGATGGGTGGCATAGTAACAAAAGGCTTGTCCATTAACCCGAAAGAAGGAAACCCGACACCGCGCGTGGCCGAAGCTGCAAGCGGTATGGTCAATGCAATAGGGTTGGAGAATGTAGGCATCGAGAAGTTCCTTAAGGAAAAGCTTCCTTTTCTGAAAGGATTCAATACTCCCGTCATCGTCAATTTTTTTGGCAATTCAGAGGAAGAATATGTTCTTATGGCTGAGAAGCTTAGTGTTGATGGTATTGCAGCCCTTGAGATGAATGTAAGCTGTCCGAATGTTAAAAAGGGAGGAATCCAGTTTGGCAGAGATCCGGAGGTGCTGGGGGAACTTGTATACTCTGTAAGAAAAAAGACTGAAAAGCCTTTGATAGTAAAGCTTTCCCCAATGTCCAGTGATATCTGCCGGATGGCGGCTTCTGCGCAGGAGGCCGGGGCGGATGCCCTGACATGCATAAATACCATACCTGCAATGGTGATTGACGAAAAAACAAAAAGGCCCGTTCTAGGAAATATTACTGGAGGTTTGTCAGGGCCTGCCATAAAACCGGTAGCGCTGAAAATAGTATGGGATGTATCGAGACATGTAGGGATACCTGTTATAGGGGCAGGCGGGATTGCATCCCATAAGGATGCCATACAGTTCTTTCTTGCAGGTGCCTCGGCGGTTCAGGTCGGAACACAGCTTCTTGTCGAACCATTCTGTCTGCCTGGTATAATCGAAGGCATATCAGGATACTTATCCGATCATGGAATTACTGGGTTAAAGGAAATATGCGGAAAGCTTGAAATCTGAGGGGCGAAGAGATAAAGCAAATAATTTCCAGTATCAGAGAAAATATTTTCATCAAAGTGTGAAATTCAAAAAAACATGATTATGATGAGACTATTGATTTCAACAAGTTGGAATTTTGCATGTTTTTTGCATATTTAAATATTTTAAGATTATGATGAATTGTGAACGCAAAGGGATGTCAATTCATTCAGAAACAATTTATTAAGGAGATCTTATGGAAAATCCGTTTAGATTCAAACTATGTATCATGTTAATTTTCCTTGTTATTGCTGGCGGTTTGTCATCCGGCTGTAAACAATGGACGCATCCGGCAAATCTTACAGACAATATAAGTCCTGACGGCCAGCCTGCAAAAAATCCACAGATGGCCATCAACTCAACCGGGATCGGTCTGGTTGTATGGGAACAGTCCGATGGAGCAAATTCCCTGATATACAAGGCAGAGTTTGTAAACGGGGCATGGACAAAGACCAAACTTACTGATCATATCAGCCCCGAAGGCGGAAATGCATATTATCCGAGAGTTGCAATCAATGATAACGGGGATGCAATTATAGTATGGGTCCAGCATGATGGAGCAAATTACAGGATATATAAGAGTGAGAGAAACAACTGGATATGGACACATCCTGTCGGTTTGGATGATTCCATAAGCCCCGCGGGAACAGATGCAAATTATCCCAGGGTTGCAATGAACACTTCAGGAGATGCAGTGATTGTATGGGAGCAGTCTGACGGGGCATTTTACCAGATATTCAAGAGTGAACGTACAAACGGTTTGTGGATACATCCGGGAGCCGCGTCCGTAAATATAAGTCCTGACGGACAGAACGCATATTACCCGGTGGTTTCAATGGATGAATCAGGGGATGCAATAGTTGCATGGGAGCAGTCTGACGGGGCTAATTGGCAGATATTCAAAAGTGAACGAAGATATGGCATGTGGGTGAACCCTTTAAGTATTGGGGATAATATCAGTCCTAATTTCGAGGATGCATACTATCCTCAGACGGCAATGAACGATTCGGGTCAGGCTATCATAACTTGGGAGCAGAGAGACGGTTTCAGGTATCAGATATTTATGAGTGTTTTTTCAAATGGAGCCTGGGTGCATCCGGCAGGACTGACAGACAACATAAGTCCTGATGCCGGTAATGCATACTATCCGCAGGTTGCACTTAACGACAGCGGGAATGCCGTTATCACATGGGAACAGGAACTTGATAGTGGTATTGTGAGGATATACAAAAGTGAATTGAGAAACAAAATCTGGACGCATCCCGGCAGCATAACAGACAGTATAAGTGTTGCAGATACGTCTGCATGGCTGCCCCAGGTAGCGATAGACAATAAAGGAAATTCGATTATTGTCTGGTATCAGCGAGACTCCAAGAACGAGGCTGCCGGAAAGTACCAGATATTCAAGAGTGAATTCCGTGCGATTTCAGGGCTGCCGGCTCAGCTCCTTAATTGGTCAGTACCTAAGTCACTGACCGATAATATAAGCCAGGACAATCAGGATGCCATTCTTCCCCAGGTCGTCATGAGCAGCAGCGGCAATGCGGCGATTTCCTGGGAACAGTCCGATGGTGCGAATTCTCAGATATTCAAGAGTGAATACCATGACATCCCAAGTGTATTAGGTTTATAGAACTGAAATTTGAAAACATTTAAAAAAGGCCGGTTCATACCGGCCTTTTTTATTTGTCTGCAGGAAAACCTCTGGCATTGACAATTAGAGGATTCATGCGATACAGACGATGAATATTCTAGGAGGTAGTGATGGATTACAAGGATACGCTTTGTCTGCCGCAGACTGCATTTCCCATGAAGGCGAGCCTAACAAAAAAAGAGCCCGAACTTCTTCAGCGCTGGGAGGAAACAGAACTCTATAATAAGATAATTGATAAATCCAAAGGCAGGAGAAAGTTCATACTCCATGACGGGCCTCCGTATGCCAACGGCCATATACACCTTGGAACCGCGCTCAATAAGATTTTAAAGGATATAATTGTCAAATCCTTTTTCATGATGGGGTACGATACCTTTTACAAGCCTGGATGGGACTGCCACGGCCTTCCGATAGAGCATCAGGTCGAAATCAACATGGGGGAAAGGAAAGCCGAACTAGGCAAGCTTGATATAAGGAAAGAGTGCCGAAAGTATGCCTTGGAGTTTATTGATATACAGAGAGACGAATTCAAAAGGCTCGGGGTCTTGGGGCTCTGGGAAGACCCGTATCTTACTATGAAAAATGAATACGAGTCGGCAATTGCACATGAGCTTGCGAAGTTTATTTCAGCAGGCTCGCTTTATAAGGCGAGAAAGCCTGTTTACTGGTGTGCGAAATGTAAAACGGCGCTCGCCGAAGCCGAGGTCGAATATCATGATCAGGTAACGCCCGCAATATTTGTCAGATTCAGAATGAAAACAGATGTTTCCGGAATCATGCCTGAGCTTGAGGGGGAGAGTGTATATATCGTAATATGGACCACCACTCCCTGGACGATACCTGCCAATCTGGCTATAGCACTGCATCCGGACATGGAATATTCTGCTGTAAAGACCGACAGGTTTGATGTCCTGATAATAGCGTCCGAACTTGTGGAAAGCGTTATGAAAGCATCCGGAATCAGCGAATACAAGACTCTTGCAGTATTCAAGGGTGAGGTGCTTGAAGGCATGAAGGCAAGTCACCCCCTGTATGAGCGTGATTCGCTGATTATTAACGCACCCTTTGTAACCCTTGATACAGGTTCTGGATGTGTACATATTGCCCCGGGTCACGGCGAGGAAGACTATGAGATAGGAAAGCAGTACGGTCTTGATGTTTATGCGCCGGTCGATAATGACGGAAAGTTCACGAAAGATGTAGAAGGCTTTGCAGGGCAGTTCGTTTTCGATGCCAATCCGAATGTAAACAGGGTGCTGTCTGAAAAGGGCGCTTTGCTTAATGAAGACAAGTATTCCCATTCCTATCCATACTGCTGGCGGTGCAAGAGTCCTATCATTTTCCGCTCGACATGGCAGTGGTTCATATCAATGGAACATAACGGCCTGCGCGAAAAAGCTTTGAAAGCAATCGATAAGGTACGCTGGATTCCCGAGTGGGGGCGCGACAGGATATACAACATGATTTTGAACAGACCTGACTGGTGCATTTCGCGTCAGCGGGCCTGGGGTATTCCTATTCCTGTATTTTACTGCAAATCATGTAACGAGGTCCTGATTTCGGGTGAGGCGGCCGAAAATGTTGCCAACATATTCGCTAAAGAAAGTTCGGATGCCTGGTTTGCTTTAAGCGCTGAAGAGCTGCTGCCAAAAGGGACCAAATGCCCGAACTGCTCATTCACTGATTTTGAAAAAGAACAGGACATTGTCGATGTGTGGTTTGATTCGGGAGTGAGTTATGCGGCAGTATGTGAAAAAGACGATAGGATCGGCTCGCCTGTTGACATGTATCTCGAAGGTTCTGATCAGCACAGAGGATGGTTCCATTCGACCCTGCTGTGTTCCGTTGGTACGAGAGGAGACGCCCCTTACCGTTCCGTCCTCACACACGGTTTCGTCGTTGATGGCGAAGGCCGCAAGATGTCCAAATCTCTTGGCAACACAATAGCCCCGCAGGAAATAATAGACAAATACGGCGCCGAGGTTTTAAGACTGTGGGTCAGCGCCCAGGACTATACCAACGATATACGCATCTCAAATGAAATAGTAGACCGGCTCGTCGAGACATACCGCAAGATAAGAAATACAGTCAGGTTCATATTAGGCAACATCTCTGATTTTGAACCCGGTAAAGACGCTGTTGCTTATACCGATATGCTTGAACTTGACCGCTACGCCCTTCATCTGCTTCAGGATCTCATTGAAAAGGTCAGGAAGGCTTATGATGATTTCGAGCCCTATGCCATCTACCAGCAGATCTATAATTTCTGCGTTGTGGATATGAGCGCCTTTTATCTCGATATATTGAAGGACAGGCTGTATGTCTACAAGAAGGACAGCTTGGACAGACGCTCTGCCCAGACCGCGCTCTTCAATATTCTTTCCAGTCTTACCAGACTTGTTGCCCCGATTCTCTCGTTCACGGCAGAAGAAATATGGGATTATATGCCTGCATTTGAAGGCAAGGAGGAAAGCGTACACCTTTCAGCTATGCCTGTTGTTGAAAAAGCAATGAAGGACGATGCCCTGGCAGCGAAATGGGCGAAAATAATTGCACTCAAACAGGAAGTATCTAAAACCATGGAACAGGCAAGACGTGATAAAATTATCGGGCATCCTCTAGATGCAGTAGTAAAAATAACTGCTGATGGTGACACCTTTGCTTTTGTCGATTCAGTAAAAGACTTCCTCAAGGATGTGTTTATCGTATCGGAAGTCGAAGTGGCAAAAGGCAGCGGCCCGTTTGTTGAAAGCGAAATATTCAGGCAGCTTGGTATTGCAGTTGCCAAATCAACCGGAGTAAAGTGTCCCAGATGCTGGAACTACAGTAAAGACATAGGTGCCGATAAAGATCACCCGGAGGTATGTGCAAGATGCGCTTTTCAGCTGAAATGAAATCATATCTGAAGTGGGGGCTTATGATGCTGCTCCCGCTCTATCTGATTGATCAGATAACGAAATGGGCAATACTGTCAAGAATGCAGATAGGTGACAGCATATCCGTGATTCCGAACTATTTCGAGATCATACATGTCAGGAACACAGGGGTTGCATTCGGCCTGCTGCAGGACATACCGGATTCATACAGACTTGCATTCTTCCTTACAGTGACAGCAATTGCCGTAATTGCAATATTCATCATTTTTAAACAGTCCAACGATGACTCGCTGATATTGAAGGCGATACTCTGTCTGATACTTGCAGGTGCAATCGGAAACCTGACAGACAGGATTGTTCATAATGAAGTAGTGGATTTTATAAACGTCCATGCATTCACATACCGTTGGCCTACATTCAATGTTGCCGACATGTATATCTCCGTCGGTATGGTAGGACTTCTGATCTACACTTTTTTCGTTCCTGAAAAAAAAGGAAAAAAAGACTTGATAACCGGATGAAAGACATCCGTTATCAAGATGAATTATAAAGCTAATGAAACGAGGCCGGTTTTACGGCCGCTTTCATTATCAGGATAATTTATCTTATAGTTTGAGATAATTATTTCGCGGGTCTTGTCAATCAGTTCCTGTATGGTTTCCTGGGAATAACCCGAGGTTTCAACTGGCTCACCGACTATTACTTCAATCGGGCCGGGACTGAAGACGAGGCTTTTTTTTGGCAGTGTCCTGCGGCTGCCGTTGATGGTAACAGGAAGTATGGGAAGACCTCTTTCGACTGCTATCATAAAGCCGCCTTTCTTGAATGGCTGAATGTTCCCGTCATTGCTCCTGGTTCCCTCGGCGAAGAACATGACACTAGTGCCTTCCGGAAGCCTGTTGATGCCTTCGTTGATGCTCTTTATGGCATCTTTTGTGTTTGACCGGTCGATAAAGATATTCCTCGACTTATATAGGGCATAACCGAAAAGAGGGGCTTTTTTCAGTTCTTTTTTTATAATCCATCTGAACTGAATGCCGAGAGTGGTCACCAGCGCGAGTATGTCGAATTCCGACTGATGGTTCGAAATGATTATGTACGACTGACCTTTTTTGATCTTTTCCTTTCCAGTAATATGAGGACGAACATTCGTTACGGTAAGCAGGGTGTATGCCCAGAGCTTGGAAAGGGTGAATGCGAGGTTGCCGGTTCTGCTAAATATGGCTGCTGATGTAATGGGTATGAAAAGCACCAGAGTGGCAATTACAGCCCATAAAGAAAGCCACATGATTTTTAACGTATTAACCAAAGGATTGTGCATGAATTTCCTCCCTGTTAATAGATTAATTGTCAGCCTGAGCCTCTGATATCCTCATTATTTCAATTATAATTTCATTCTGCTCTTTAGTGTTCAATCCTGATGACGGGACGTGCTTTAGAAAAGACCATATCTTTTCTCCGTAATTTACTGCCTTAAGCAGTCTTCCTGAAATATTTGCGGCGGATGGCTCAATGTTTCTTATGACATCAGGCAGCATTTTGAGTCTGCTGACAGGCGGACATGCAGAAAGGCCTCTGATCATTGAATTGTCGCCGCCTTTGAATATCGTTCTTACATCATTCTTGTATAATACAACAGGTTTTCCGGCTGCAAACGCGATGCCTGCCTCTGCAACGGCACCTTCATCCGGTACTCTTCCGTTCATGTTCATAACGAGACAGTCACATCTCTTCACAATCTGATATACATCCAGGGCGAATATTGCGTTGTCCATTTTCCTCCTGCTGCCCATTAAATCCACATTTAAAGGGGTGTTTATAAATCTGGTCACGAAGCGTTCTATTCCGTCCCTATGTGGAAGGAAAGTAATGAATCCCGAGTCTTCGAGCACCTTAGAGATTGCCGACATGCCGGCCGTTTCTTCAGGACAGAAAAGGGGTCCTGAGCAATAGACGTATTTAACTCCCACGCTACTTTCCTTTCAGCAGGTTTTCATACAGTTCTTTGGCTTCTTTCATATTGATGCGATTTTCAGCCATGATTGAAGGGCCGCCCTTGTCGGGGTTCTTTGTTATCAGATTTTCCAGAACCTTGATTGCCTCGCCCTTTCTGCCCTTGTATTCGAGCAGGAGGGCCTTCGAATACGGGATCTGGATCACGTCCGGATATACTATTGCAGCTATGTCCAGTGATGTAAGAACGTTTTCCGCCGTGACGCCTGCTGCGTTCATGCCTTTTTCAGTAACCCAGCCGCCATTTGTTATCATTGGCGCCATGGTTATTGCGAATCCGAAATTATTATACTGGGAATTTTCACGCCAGAAAAAGAGAACAAGCTCGAAAAATGTCGAAAAATGGCTTGCCTTCTTAATCAGACTGGCGTGCTGGACGGATCTTCCAAGGCACGCATTGTACCAGTATTTTGCCGGGAGACTATTGGGAATCAGCTTGTTTGCCCTTTCACCGTAGGTAATTCCCTTCTTGTAATATGTCAGCCCCTTTTTACTGTCTCCAACGTTGGTAAAGTAATCACCCATGTAAGAGCATGTCCTGATGGCCCATATCTGGACCGCTCCGTTGTCAGGGTTTGAACTGGCCCAGTCCTCCATCATCTTTTGCGCCTGTGTCGCCTTGTCTATATCATATCGGGACGCCCAGAGCTTTGCGAAATTATCCCATCCCGGCATACTGGATATGGGATCGAGACTTTCAATATAAGGCTGGGGAGATATATCCTTTATCCAGTTTCCGTATCTTGACATAATCGAGGCAGATGAATCTATGTTTGATGCGGCATCGATAAGAAGCCTTACAGCCAGGACGTTATCCTTGTCTAAACCTCTGGCCTTTGCTGCATAGGTCACAGCATTATTGAAGGATTCAGATCTGATTTTGCCCGAAGAACGCTTTCCTTTGAGGCAATATACCCTTGAAAACCACAAATTGAGGCTGACATTGTTCGGGTCTGTTTTCTCGATCCCCTTGAGCAATGAGATAAGCTGATCGATGTTTTTTCCGTCCCAGTGCTTGTCCCACTGCTGACGAAAGGCCTGCCATTCGGGTGTATTCGACTGAAACGGTGGGTCAATATCGTACGGAGTGGAAAAGGCTGTAGCCGGGCAAGACAGAATCGTGATGAATAGAATTGCAGTTAATACAGAACAATTTTCTTTAAAAAGTTTCATAATTAAAAAGTCCTCCTGTTTTGATAATAAAGATTATTCTGATGCAAAAAAATGAACTAACACTCTCTCTCGTATCCTCCAGGTATTGCTGCATAAACACAGCATGCAAAAACAATTGCACAACCGAAAAACATCCTCAGTGTCAGTGGCTCTTTAAAAAATATTACCCCAAGAAAAACGTTAAGTACAGGATTAAGTATGCTGATCAGAGAACCTTCCGCTGCCCCTACAAATTTATAGGCATGCGTCATCTGGAGCTGGGCTGCTGCAGCTACAACACCGATGAGTACAAGCATTCCCCAAGCCCCTGCCGGAAATGAATAACCCTCTTTGGCTGATGGGACAATAGCGAACATGAGTCCGAACAGGCATTGAGAAAATAATATTGCCCTTGACGAATCTGTTTCATGCAGCTTTTTGATTGACAGGATTGCCCATCCGGAAAGAAGACCGGCGAAAAGAGCTAGTAAGTCCATAAGAGATATTGAGTCAATACCTTCAGGCGGTATTACTATCAGATACAACCCTGTTGAAGCTGCTATTATTGCAATCCAGATTCCGATTGAAACAGGTTTCTTGAAAAGAAGAGGTGAAAGCACGGCGGCCCATAAAGGATATGTGAAAGTAAGAACTGTGGCCTTTGCCATACCGATTTTGTTTATAGTATAGAAGAAGATACAGACGGCTGCTCCGCCAAAAATTCCACGGGAGGCAAGCCATGAGCAGTTGACAAATTTTAACGGATACTTTTTTGACAATGAGAGTACGAGAATGATCATGATGCAGACTGCAAACCTCATCTCGGAAGTCTTCCATCCGCTCAGATTGTAGAAGCTGTTTGCATATCTTACGAATACGGCCATGAAACTGAACAGTATTGAAGATGAAACCATCCACAAAACTCCGGTTATTCCGGGAGATAAACGTTTCATAATATAAAACCACCCTTTATTCTGAACCAAGTTAAAAATGATGATGTGTACATTAACAAAAACTATGTTTATAATAAAGAACTCTTGATTTAACATGGAGCTTGCTGTATAGACTGAACGTTGATTCATTCTTCAATCATAAATTTCGGCTTTATAGAAATGTTAATAAATCACTAACGCAGGAGGTAGTATGGTTAGGAGAATCAAAAAGGCTGGAGTTATCGGCTCAGGCATCATGGGTGGCGGAATTGCTGCTCTGCTGGCCGGTGCTGGCGTAGATGTCGTACTTCTTGACATCGTACCGTTCGACCTGAAGGATGAGGAAAAGAACGATCCCAAGGCCAGAAACAGATTTGTTCTTGCGGGCATAGAAGCTCTGCAGAAGGCAAAACCGCCGTTGCTGTTCCAGAAAGAAGACCTGGCACGCATTACAACCGGCAACCTTACTGACGACTTCGACAAGCTTGCAGACTGTGACTGGATCGTAGAGGTCGTTGTTGAAAACCTCAAGATCAAACAGGATCTCTTCAAGAGGCTGGAAACAATCAGGAAGCCCGACACGATCGTTTCATCGAACACTTCCGGAATTCCTCTTAAAGACATGTCCGAAGGATTGAGCAAAGGTTTCAAGGAACATTTCCTCGGGACACACTTCTTCAATCCTGTCCGCTGGATGCATCTGCTTGAGATCATCCCCGGTGCCGAAACAAAGAAAGAGATACTCGATTTTATTGCCGACTTCGGAGAGAACAGGCTTGGCAAAGGTATCGTCTGGGCTAAGGACACTCCAAACTTCATCGGAAACCGCATAGGCATCCATGGAATAAGCCTTACGATCAATCAGATGCTCAAGGACGGGCTTACCATCCCCGAAGTTGATGCGCTGTTCGGACCGGCACTCGGCCGCCCGAAGACTGCCATTTTTGCAACAGCAGACCTTGTAGGTCTCGACACAATGACTCATGTTACTCAGGGTACATATGACAAGTGTGTAGACGATGAGGAAAGGGATGTATTTATAATCCCGGATTTCATTAAAGCGATGCTGGACAAGAAACTTCTCGGAAATAAAACAAAAGCCGGCTTCTACAAGAAAGACAAAACACCTGAAGGGAAAAGGGTTAAACTGGTTATCGATGCAAAGACAGGTGAGTATGTAGAAGCTGGAAAACCGACATTTGCATGCCTTGATGCGGCAAAAGCAGCCAAGACCCTTTCCGATAAGCTGCAGGCAGTTGTTTACGGAGATGACAAGGGCGCTAAGTTCGCATGGAAGGTCGTTGCAGGCGCGTTTATTTATTCCGCAAACAGAATTCCGGAAATTTCCGATACTGTTGTCGAAATCGACAACGCAATGAAATGGGGATACAACTGGGAGCTCGGTCCATTCGAGTCCTGGGATGCAATCGGAGTGGAGAAGTCTGTAGCGAAGATGAAAGCGGAAGGAATGAAGATTCCGGCTAACGTCGAGAAGATGCTCGCATCGGGCGCCAAATCTTTCTACAAGCTGGAAAAAGGCAAAAAGATGTTCTATGACTTCGCATCGGGCACATACAAGGCTGTCAAGGTCAATCCTTCAGCTATAAGCCTTGCGGCATTGAGAGCTGAGAACAAGGTCGTAAAGACATCGCCTTCAGCGTCATTGATAGACATCGGAGACGGCGTATTCTGCCTCGAATTCCATTCAAAGATGAACGCGATCAACAAGGTTATGGTCGATTTCATGTCTGAAGCTGGCAATTATGTAAATGAAAACGGTGTCGGCATGGTGATTGGAAATCAGGCTGGCGGTATGCCAGGCGCATTTTCGGCCGGCGGAGACCTGGCGTACATGCTGGGAGCTGCAAAAGAAGGCAAATTCGACGAGATAGACAATTTCATTAAGAATGTCCATTCCGGAATCATGGGCCTGCGTTATGCCCCGTTCCCGGTAGTTGCAGCCCCTTACGGAATTTCAATCGGCGGAGGATGTGAAGTATGCCTTGCATCCGACAGGATTGTTGCACATATGGACCTGATAATAGGACTTGTCGAAATCGGTGCAGGTCTTGTTCCCGGCGGTTGCGGCATGATAAATCTCTGGAGAAAAACAATCACGTCCAAACCGGAAATTTCAAAGGTTACAGACTATGCGGGATTCTTCCTCGAGGCATTCATGTGTGTGGCAATGGCAAAGACGACAATGTCTGCCAAGGAAGCAAGGGCGAGGGGATTCCTCACTGCAGAAGACCGCATTGTCATGAACCGCGACAACCTTATCGGTGAAGCCAAGAAAGAGGTCCTCAGGATGGTTGAAGACGGATATGCGCCCCCGCTCAAGAAGAAGATACCGGTATTCGGACGGGAAGCACAGGGCATGATTGAGGCTGAAATGCTGAACCTTAGACTCGGCTGGAAGATCACTCCTCATATGGAACTGATATCCAAGAAGATAGGATTCTGCATGTCGGGCGGAGATGTACCATCAGGAACACTGGTCAGCGAAGAATATCTGCAGAAGCTGGAAAGAGAAGCATTCGTTGAGCTGTGGAAGACCGAGAACACGCAGAAAATGGCCGAGAACATCATGGCCACCGGCAAACCGCTGTTCTTGTAGGCAGAAATTGTAGGACAGGAGGATTAACAATGAGAGAAGCTTATATAGTTCAGGCAGTAAGGACACCCGGTTGTAGAAGGGCTCGCGGCGCTTTCAATCAGACCAGACCGGAAGATCTTCTTAAGACCGCACTAAACGGCCTCATGGAAAGGGCTGGCGTCGACAAAAAGGAAGTTGAAGATATACTTGTCGGTTGCGCATTTCCGGAAGCCGAGCAGGGTCTTAATATAGGAAGGATCATTGCACAGATGTGCGGATTCCCGGATGACACCTGCGGTGCTGTCGTTAACAGGTTCTGTTCATCGGGCTTGGAGGCCATTGCCCTTCAGACTTCACGTATTCTTTCGGGATGGTGCGAAGTTGCAATCGGCGCCGGACTCGAATCCATGTCAATAGTTCCCATGGGTGGAAATCTGCCCAGGCCGCATCCCGAATGGGCCAGGGAAAACCCGAATGTATATATATCGATGGGCATGACGGCTGAAAACGTAGCCCAGAGATATGACATAACAAGAGAAATGCAGGATGCTTTTGCTGTATCATCGAACAAGAAGGCCGCTGCCGCACAGGAAAAGGGACTCTTCACTGAAATAGTTCCGACACCGGCAGTCAAGTATGTTGAAAAGGGCGGTGAATGGGTTAAGACAGTCACTATGCAGACGTTCGATGACGGTGTTCGTGCCGATACGACCATGGAAGGTCTTGCAAAGCTGAAGCCTGCATTCTCCAATGCAAATCCTTGGGTGAAGAACTGTGGTTCAGTAACAGCGGGCAATTCATCACAGACGACAGACGGCGCAGCGGCAACGCTTGTAATGAGCGGTGAAGCAGTCAAAAGGCTCGGCGTTAAGCCGATCGCAAAGATTAAGGCATATGCCGTTGCCGGTTGCAGGGCTGACGAGATGGGCGTAGGTCCGAGATATGCCATCCCCAAAGTTCTTAAAATTGCAGGAATGACGATTGATGATATGAAAAAAGACGGCATATTCGAGATCAACGAGGCATTCGCATCCCAGGCACTCTATTGTGCGCGCGAACTTGGAATCGGCGACGAAGAGCTGTGGTCACACGAAAGCGACAAGAGGATAATCAACGTAAACGGCGGCGCAATAGCCCTTGGCCACCCGCTGGGCTGCACGGGCGCAAAACTGGCTGCCACCCTTGTCACAAATATGCAGAGACTCGGAAAGAAGTATGGAATCGAGTCGATGTGCATCGGTGGCGGAATGGGTGCAGCCGCGATATTTGAACTCTGCTAGATTGATCTAAAATAAACAATAAATAAGGCCGCCATATGGCGGCCTTATTTATTTCAGTATGATTTCTCAATTATTGCCGGAAAAGGGAGCTCAAATCGATTTTATTCCTTTGTTTTAAGCGGGCTTGTTTGCTACAGGATAAAGGATGAACAGGGGCATCATCTATGCAGTTACGGCATATATAATATGGGGATTTATTCCGGTATATATAAAACAACTCAATAATGTCCCTGCGCCGCAGCTTTTGAGCCACAGGATTGTATGGTCTTTTGTGAGCCTGCTCATTGTGATCCTGACAATGTCGCGAATTTCCACATTTGGAAAATCAATAAGAAATGCGGGAGTCCTCAAGATATATTTTATGGCCGCAATTCTTATAGGAATAAACTGGTTTACCTATGTATGGGCCGTGGGTGCTGGTTTTATAGTCGAGGCGAGCCTTGGGTACTTTATTAATCCACTCATAAGCGTTCTCCTCGGGGTGTTCTTTCTCAGGGAAAGGCTTCGCATATGGCAATGGGTTCCCATACTCATCGCAGGCACGGGTGTGGCGTTTCTAACATTCGTCTATGGCAAGATACCTTGGATTGCCCTGGTACTTGCCTTCTCGTTCGGATTCTACGGAATGGTAAAGAAGAAAGGGGAACTCAATTCGCTCGACGGACTTTCGCTCGAGACTGGAATTCTTCTAATGCCGGCCTTGATCTACATTTTCCTTATGGAATTGAACGGCAGAGGAGTAGTTTTTCATTCGGGAGTCAGCACAATCCTGCTGCTTATGGGCGCAGGTGTCATCACGGTTGTGCCTCTGCTCTTGTTTGCCTCGGCGGTGAAGAAGATAGCTCTTACGACAATAGGCATCCTTCAGTATATCGCGCCAACTCTTCAGTTTCTCGTAGGGGTGGTTATATATAAAGAGCCTTTCAATCTTTCCAAACTGACAGGTTTCGGGATAATATGGTTTGCCCTCATTATATTCGGCATTGAAAGCTGGATTCATCATCAGGCGCAGCCTTTTGTTACGGATATTGAATAACAGTTTAATACGTTCAATGGGGCGCCGTTGCCAGCAGGTCTTCGAGAGTTATATCGGTAAGTGATTTAAGTTTTATATCAGCCTCATCGCCTACAAGAGAGCGGGTCACCTGATTCGGAACAGCAACAGTAAAAAGGCCGGCAGCTTTTGCGGCTTTTATACCGTTCGGAGAATCTTCTATGGCGATTGCTTCGCTTGGTTTGCAGCCCAGCACCTCGATTATCTTGAGATAAGGGTCCGGAAAAGGTTTGTGCCTAGCCGTATCCTCTCTGCATACGATCGCGTCAAATCTGTCGAGAAGTCTTTTCCTGCCAAGGTGTTCTTCTATCCAGCTATGATTCGCACTGGATGCAATTCCGAGCTTCAGGCCTATGCTTTTTGCAGTCAGGATTGTCTTTTCAATACCGGGAAGCAAAGGCAGTCCTTTATTCAATTCCGATTCTCTTGTCGCGTACGCAAGTGCCATTTCCATGCGGTCGATAGGAAGGCCGGTAAGCTCCCTCAGGTCTTCATATGGATCAAAGCCGCTAACAGGCACTCCAATACATTCCGCCCATTTATCGATAGTCAGCTCGTGTCCGTGTGTGAAATAGATCTCACGCCATATGTTGAACGCCGTGCTTTCGGTGTCCATGATTGTCCCGTCAAAATCAAATATGATTGCCTTGATCATTGCTCTATTCAGCCTTTTTCAGAATATAGATCTGCTCGAGCTTTATGTCATCCTTGATAGGCTGAAAATCGTAGTATCCGTAAACCGATTCGATCTTTAGTCCGTTTGATTGAAGAAGACCTCTGACTTGATCAGGATACATATAGAATAAGTCGAAGTTATGTTTGTGTTCGCTTATCAATTCATTATTTTTGTATATTCTATAGATATTATTGCATTCGATGACTTGGTTTACCTTGTCATGGCGGCCTTGACTCTCGAATCTCCTGAGACTCTTGCCATCCGGCAGATCTATATTGAGTCCTTCGATATCCTTGTATATTCCCCAGTGTTCGATTAAATCAGTTAAAGGGTTGAATAAAGTAATCACTGTTGTTGATGTGGAATCCATGTGTTGTTTTATGCTCTCAAGGCAGGTTATGCGGTCAGATTCTGTGATGAGCCACTGAAAAGACCTGAAGGGTATGATAATCCAGTTGAACGTTCTTCCAAGATCAAAGACACGCATGTCCCCTTTTACTATTTCGATTCTGCCGAATAATTTTTTAGGCAGCCCTCTTATCTTCTCAATGAAGACTGCAAGCATCTCATCCGACAGGTCGAGGCATGTCATCAGGCAGCCATGTTCTGCTAGTTCGATTGCAACTCTGCCAGTCCCGGCTGCAAGTTCGAGAACGGATGAACCGGGAGGTATGATTTTTTTATAAAAGGGGATATCGTCCTTTGCTATTGAACGATTGTCATAATCATAGATAAATGCGGTATCTTTATACAGGTCCATTCAAGATTCCATTAGGACTAGCTCAGTCATAAGCTCGAAGACAACCATTTGATTATAATCAACCGTATAATTACTATTTCCACAGATGGCCTTCCTATTTGACGGAACCCTCATCAATATTCCCCACCTTCCT
Organism: Desulfomonilia bacterium; assembly: GCA_036567785.1. NCBI lineage: Bacteria > Pseudomonadati > Thermodesulfobacteriota > Desulfomonilia > Desulfomonilia bacterium. Next base: position 257,469 of record DATCTV010000062.1, read on the forward strand.
GGCCCTGAGAGGCTTGTCCAGGTTGATGCCTTCGGCTATGCCGGTCTCGACGAGCAGGTTCCAGCCTGATGCAATCTGAAGGAATTCGTCGTACGGGTCCAGACCGGGTATAATAATAGTGGGGAAGGGTGTCTCCTTGTGGTCGATAGCGATTATCTTCATGCCCACGCCCTTTACCAGAACGTCGCTGAACTTCTGGATTTCCTCGGCGAAAGGTTCGATAAGCACCAGAACCTCTCGAGGGTCCATGACCTCTTCTATTCCGTGGACTGCATAGGTACCTTCGAGAAAATCAGCCTTTTTGCGGGTGATTTCATTTGTCTTGAGCGTAAGCTCTTCGGCTACTCCGTTGTTGCGGCCTGCAAAATAAATCTGCGGGGCGTCTGAGAGCATCTTTATAATGCTGGGATCGATCTTCATTGTCAGCACCTGCTCGAATGCATCTGCAAGTGATGGCAGGGCTTCGTTCATGCCTGTAGGAGAGAGATTCTCCACAATTGAGAGCATAAAAAGCGCCTGTTCGATGATCGATTTTGTTGCAGCAACTGCATTTTCTTCACCGCATTCAAGCAGGAATCCCTTCTTTGACAATTCCATTATTGGCGTTTTGTCATGTGCGGTAATCCCGTAGATGTTGTCGCACCCCTCGGAATTGAGCTTTCTCAGAAGCGACACAACTTCCTTTGTCTTTCCGGAATTGCTGGCCGCCAGGATCACATGGTCTTTGAGACTGTACTCCATGGACTGTCTGCCGCCGTCGGTGATCATGTTGAAGGCAAGGCCCCTTCTGTTTGCCTGGTAGATGGCGTTTTTCGCCGGGAATATGCGCGACGAGCCCTCGCCAGTAAACAGAAGCCTGTGTTTGTGAATCACGGAATAAGCGACAGGTCTTGAAATCTTGGGGTCGAATCTTCTGATGATGGATGGCGCTTCCATCATTTCCCTGACTAGAGAAAATTTCGTGTATCCGGAATCCTTGAGGTTCATGCCTTTAACTGTCCTTTTACTTGTATCTTGTAATCAGTCATCGGTTTAGTTTTATTATAGCCTCATTGTCAAGGCTTCCAGCTATCCGCAGCATGAACAGCCTTTTGAATGCACGGAAGCTGCTTCATTATCAACGGTTTTTCCCTGCTCAAGGTGAAACACGGGTTTCGAGAGTTCATGAAAAATCCTGTCCATCATGCCGATGAATTTGACAGGCTCACCCAGATAGTCGTCGAACATGTAATTGAAAAAGTCGATACGGTAGGGCGGTCTTGAATAGTCGCGCGGTTCGCAGACTGGTGCGAAATATTCCCTGCCGCAGTATGATTCAAAATCAAACGGTCTTCCGATGAGACCTGATACCTTGCCAAGATTATCAATGACCTTTCTGAATTTTTCAATCAGTTCAACCTGTGAAGGATAATGAAAGGCTGCGGCAAGCTTCTTTAAAAGCTCGTCACGCGTCATGTCAATAAAATACTTGGTGCCTTTGTACCATGGATTGAAGCGGAAGGAGATAAGCACTGTAAGCTCGTAGGCAGGTATCTCCACCATCTGGATTTTCTTTCCGAACTCCCTCTCGTAGCTGTCAATGCAAGCGGCTGTCAGTACATGGGTAAGGTCATGCTCAGGCATGCCGCCCTGGAAAGCATACGTCCAGATTATGTCAGGGTCGTGTTTTTTAATCTTGGCGTAAATGTCGCGGCCCTGTTTTCTCCAGAAGGAAATGCCTTCTTCGAATTGAGCCTCGCTCTTTATCGAATTCACGAAGAGTCTGTAATTGTCAACTTCCGAATAGAGGCCGTTCGTGACGTCGTCATCTTTAAACCCCAACTCGTGCGCCACATTCCAACCCTCAGCTACGCGCTTTTTCCCGTACTCTTCAGGAGTTACATTCTCTTTGAAATAAAGGCCATCGGAATTTGTGAGCCACATAAGCGCCGCCCCCGGCTGCAGTCTCTGAATTATTCCTGCGCTTACGATTTCGTCATCATGATGTGAAAACATGAACAGATGCTTTTTTGATTTGTCCAGAAGTGATTCCATGGATGGGACTTTCTTGAAATCCATAATATCTCCTTAGTTCTTAAATATATCTGATATAAGCATTAGAACCTGTTGCCTTATATTTTTTTCAGTATCAAGCCTGAATCTGCCCGGAAGCTTATAAATGTATGGCACAACATCGACCTCGTATCCGCCGAAAGGGATTTCTTCGACAGTTGGAAGATAACCGGTCATGCCGTCCGTGTATCCGGTGAAAAGGGTTATCGGCGCTGATGAGGCAGCTTTCATCTGAATGCCGGTTTCAGTAAATGTCTCCATTGCTACCGATGCTATAGCGATATCTCCAATCCTAAGCACTCCGGTTCTTATTGGAGTGGAATAGCCTTTGTCGTCATGTTTCAATATCGTCTTCCAAGGGTAGCGGACATCAAGAAACGGATCTATCATAAATTCAGGTATCACCGCCCCTTCCATAAGCATGGCAGCACCTTTCTTAAGCATGGGTCTGTAAATCCTTTTAACACTAAAACTTTCCATGCCTGCCGGGACATCCACATAGGCACTAACCTCACCGGTGGCGGCCGACAAGGGTAGAGGGTTTATCTTAGTCAGCCTTCCTTCAGCTTCAATAACGGCTTCAGCAACTATACCGCCAAGCCGCTCTACATCGGGTCTGTTGTCGTCCGACCACTCAACATCGGGATTTATGTTGGCGCATGCACCCTGGATGAACATGCAGAAGCCGCCCAGTTGCTTTTCAACCTTTGCCCTCATTGCCCCCGGCCAGTCGGCGGAGATTACATTGCTTTCTTCGCCAAGCACACAGGCATGACAGGCGTAATTGACAATAGTTACGACAGGTTCGGCGCCGCTTGAAATCCGTATGATATCAACATCCCTGTCAACTAAACCGTCCCGGTTCCAGCCTATGACGGTTGTGCCGTCTGAAAGCCTCTCCCTTCTGTTGATGCCGATGCCGCAATGAGTCCGGTCATGACTTATTTCAACATTGACAAGGTTTGATGATGCGCGTGCAGCGGATGCAATCAGGCTTTTTCCCAGCCAGTCGCAGTAAAGGTAGTTTGACATTATGCCTTTTGTCGAGATGGGCTCTTCAGTCGAAAGCATGAGTCTGTAAAGGTAGTATTTCGCTCTGTTTTTAAGGGATGGTTTATAAGGCGGCCATGCAATCGGCCCTGAATGCGTATGTGAGCAGAACAGTCTGATGTTTTTTGCTGCGATGCCGAGTCTTGCTGTTATGCCAGCCTTGATGGTATCGACAGTCTCCCAGTTAAGCGCCAGAAGATCGAGTGAGATCAGGATAAGCTTCTCGTTTCCGTCATCGAGGATAAGAGTGGTTGCAGTAAGATCGGTATGTACGTCTTCAGCACCGCCCTTTCTTCCGGAATATCCGATTAGATAAATACCGCGGGGTGGTGTTATGATTATTCTGTCAATTCCTGCTTTCAAAAAGGGCATATCTCACACATTTTTCTTGAGGTCAGAATTCATGTTTGTGAATAAAAGTCCTGCAAGATTTCTTTAAAATCGCTCTTAATTCCTCACTGTCATTAATAATCAATCGCCTCAGGGAAGCAGTGAAGCATATACTGTGCATGCAGAACCTTGAATCCTTCGCCGAACTCGAAATCCCTGCCTTGCGCCAGGCTTCTGCATCTCATCTCGTCATACATTTTCAGCATGCCCAGCGATTCTTCAGTGAACTGGCTTTTGTGCTCGGCAATAGCCTTGAATTTCCGCTCCCTGAAATTGCCTGCATCAATTATGACATTCGGCCTTGCGGTGAAAGAAAAGGCGATTCCTTCGATGTCATAGGGTTCAAAATTTCTGTCAATATCAGGCTCGGTAAGAATAAACGGGAAATTGTAAAGCAGCAGCGCCTCGCTTGCTGCATGCCCTGTCTTGATATGATCCATATGTGCCTCATACATAAGCCAGGGATCAACAGTGAAAATGAAATCAGGTCTCAGCATGCGGATATGTTTGATGATCTGGTTTCTCGCATCATGCTGCGACCAGTCTCCGGCGTCGGTGTAATTAAGCCAGTAATAGCCTTTTACGCCAATAATTTTACCGGCGGCCATCTGCTCTTCCTTGCGCTGGTCCTGTCTCCTTACGAGGTCGTCGGCGCCTGCATCCTTGAATCCTGCCGAATCGTCGGTCACTGTCAGATAGTTTATCTCAATACCCAGGTCTGAAAGCATTGAAAGAGTGGCTCCAGCGCTTATGTCCATATCGTCGGGATGCGGCTGAATGCAGAGAATTTTTTTTGCCTTACGCATATCCGTTATCGGGAGAATGTCTTTTATATCCATTCCGTGCTCCTGAAATTATATTCCGATTTTTTATCTGATAATCAACTTCAAATCTGAAATGTCAACAGTCTGATAATAAAAAACCCCCTTCCGTTCAGGAAGGGGGTTTTTTATTTATTCTCCCCAGCGCGAGGGGTCGAGTACTATGCTGCAATCACAGAGCTTCGCCCCGGTTGGGTTTCTGAACGGGGAATAGCAGTACTCCATAAGGAACGCCAGTTCGTCTGCTCCCACAACACGAGTATCAGTTGTAGGGCTGTTGCCCGGAATGTAGGATACAAAGCCGTTCGGAACCGTCGGTGACCAGAGGTTCCAGTTGGGCCATGTTATATAATAATCCGCAGCCTTGCTGTACTCTGTAGCAATAAGCCTTGCCTCGGAGGACTTGAGCGGAAGCCCGTTTGATGCGGCAACCAGAAGGTGGGTTGCGAGATCTGGCTCCCAGTCCGGACATGGTTCGCTTGTTGGTTTGCCCTTTCCTGCCATCATTGCATCCATCCTCTCGGACATTCCCGTGAGTAGCTTAAGGGCCATATCGTCTTCGTTGTTCATAAGCGCGTTGGAGATTGCCGCCTGATGGAAATATACTACTATCGCCATGTTGTAATAGTGAATCTGTCCGGCAACCATATCATAGAGGTTTATGGTGCCTTTCCCGCAGTCGTTGCAAAGCGGACTTTGATAGCCCAGGATGGCGGATGTAATTTTGGCGTTGCATTCCGCATTCGGCACCAGTATTTCAAAATTCACGAAGCTCATGAGGTCTTTGACCAGCCAGGGGGTTTCCTCTTCAAACATTATCTGGGTGTTACCTTCCTTATCCTTGGCCCTTATATAGTAGCCTGAATCGACTATATCCTTTGCAAAAGCCTGCAGATAAGCCACCGCCCTTGTTGCAGCGTCTCTTATGTTTGCATCGGGGGCCTCTTTCGCCAGCCTCATTATCATCGGAACCATTCTGTATATATGCGGAACATCGTCCTTGCTTCGCATGTTCCTTATCCAGATGCTTCCATAATAAGGGTTGATGTCGTTCGGTATCGTATGGGCGTTCCAGTCGTACTTTTCGCCGCCAGCCTTGACAGGGTTATAGTCCACCTTTACCTTTCTTCCTAGAACCGTATATTCGTGATTCTGGGTGAATATGCAGCGTGGCATGATAGTTCTCTCCGGGTCATTGTCGCTGTATTCTTCGCCCTTGAAGAATGCTTCGATTCCCCTGCAATAGCTTTCAGCAATCTTTCCCATTAAAGGATCACCGCTTGCCAGGTATCCTGCAATTACGTTATTGAGCATTTTTCCGGAACGTATCCAGAGATTATCCGATCCTCCTCCATGATGGAATGTGACAGTGTCCCCGTTCTTCTCGGCGGAGAAATCCTGGAGGTGGGCCTTATACCATGGCATGCCGTAAGGATTGGATTCGTCCATTCCGTTGCTTGTAAGATACATCCATTCAAAGTAGTGGGTGTCTTTCCACAGTCCTGTGATCTTCTTTGTAAATGCAGCGATTTCGTTATCAGAAAGAGGAGTGCCTTTATCCGCCCTGGTAAAGGAGAATGGAAGTGTATCCGGATAATCCGGTATATTTGCTGTCAATTCATAAGAGGGAGGCGCGATCGGGTTCAAAACAACATTGATTTCAGCGCTCGCTGAAGGATTCTTTGTTTTTACAAGACGGAATCCGATAAAACGGCATCTGTAATCGGGTGTAAACCCTTCGCGGTATGCAGAGCGCAGTCTGGTGGATCCGTCGAAACGGATGCTGCCGCCGCGAACAACCTTGAAATGCCCTGTATCGGGGCCTGTAGGATTGAGAATATCGCCTGCATAGTCCCCGTAATTGTCCCAGCACCATTCCTCCACATTTCCGCTCATGTCATAAAGGCCCCATTTATTTGGTGATTTGAGGCCGACATTATGGGTCATATTGGAACTGTTGGCGCAATACCACGCAATTTTATTGAGCGTGGGATCGCCTTCACATCCGGGAACGGATATTTCACCATTATAAACAGGGGAGGTTGTTCCTGCACGTGCCGCATATTCCCATTCGGCTTCTGTCGGCAGCCTGTATCCTTCAGCCTGATATACGCTGGCAATACCGTTAAGGCTGACATCAGCGGATTTAATACCACCGTGGGTTCTGCATTCCATGCAGTCGGTAACAGCAGTGCCGTCTTCGCATACGACGTTGCTCAATATGTACGTGGGTTTAAGCCCCTTTTTTATGGACTTTGCATTTGCATACGCAAGGGCATCATACCAGCTGACGTTTTCCACAGGCTTTCCTGGATTAGGCAGGGACTTTGGGAAATAGCTTGGATCAAATCCCATAAGGCTTTTGAAGTCACTCCAGGTGACCTCTGTCGAAGCGGCTTCAATATCATACGTCAGGGTTACCTCGTGCTGTGCCTCGTTTGCCCTGTGGCCGAGTTCGTTTGCCGGACTGCCCATGACAAATTTGCCTGCCGGGATAGTCTTCTCTTTGCAGCCTGAAAAAACAATCGAAACAGCCAGAAGTAAAAAGATGAAAATTTTCCTGTTTATTAATGAATGTCTCATATCCCCACACCTCACATTGAATTAATTATCATTGTTAAACCTTAATTACATATAATATAAAACATAAATCATCAAGAGCAAGAAACTTTAATTATTAAGTTCGGGAGGTTTTTAATGAGAAAGGTTCTGGTGACCGGTGCAACAGGATTCATAGGCAGTCATATTGTAACAACCTGCCTTGAAAGAGGTGATGCCGTTGCCGCTCTTGTCATGCAGGGGGACACCGAAGGATTGGTGCTTGAGAAAAAAGGCGTCGAAGTCTTCTATGGAGATGTGAGGAAATACAAGTCTCTGGAAAAAGCCTGCGAAGGAAGGGATGTCGTTTTCCACTGTGCAGCAGTTGCAACGGACTGGGCTCCGAAAAAGCTGTTCTTGGATGTGACCGTGGGCGGTATGGAAAACATCTGCAAGGCATCACTGAAAGCGGGTGTTAAAAGGTTCATAGACATAAGTACGAGCGATGTGTTCGGCCTTCGTGAAGACATTACAATAGATGAAACCCTGCCGCTGCGTTTCTGGAAGGAGCCATATCCGGATTCAAAAATCATGGCGGAAAAAATCGCTTGGAAATATCACAGGGAACACGGCCTGCCTGTCAGTATGGTTTACCCGTTATGGGTATATGGTCCCGGGGACAAGACATTCGTTCCTCTGCTTGCAGACGCCATCATAAAAAAAGAAATGATATTCTGGCAGAGGGGTGCGATTGTCTGGCCCACTTACATTGACAATCTAATGGATCTGCTGATGATCATATCCGAGGACGACAGGGCGGTAGGCAACGGCTATCTTGTGCATGACGGCATATCGGTTACCCTCGAGCAATTCTGTTCAGGGATTGCAAAAGCCGTTAACGCAGTTGAAGTAAATACATATATACCTTATGCTGCTGCCTACATAGCTGCATTTGTGATGGAAGTCGTATGGAGACTCTTCCGGATAGAATCGCGTCCGCTGCTCACTACATACACAGTGAAAAATCTTCACTCAAGGATGGTATTCTCAATCGACAAAGCCAGGAAGGAGCTTGACTGGAAACCCGTAGTATCATTCCAGCTTGGCTTTGGGGAAACGATGAGATGGCTGAAAACCCTTGATCTGTCAGAGTTGAAGCAGAAATAGGTTCAAGGCATACCCTTTGTTTGAAACGATATATCGCATGATATCTATCAATGATATTATGAAAAATCTGAATAACTTAAAGCGAATTATTGATTCAAGTTATTTGATTATGAAAGTCAATCATTAATAAATTAACATACTGGTTAAATGTATGGGTAGTGGGACCATCACTGATGATGATTCTGTTGGTCATCGCGATAAATAAGATAAAAACAAGGGTACAGACGCTTATGAAAATTCCGGGGTAATCAGACAGGTGGAGACGATTTATTTCGACAACGCAGCGACTTCATGGCCAAAGCCGGAATCCATGGTGCAGGCTATGACGGATTTTAACGCCGGAATAGGGGCCAGCCCGGGCAGGTCCGCTCATAGAAGGTCCGTTGATTCGGGAAGGCTCATATTTGAGGCAAGGGAGAGAGCAGCCTGTATCCTGGGGGCTGAAGACCCTCTGGGTATTGTATTTACTAAAAACGGAACAGAGGCGCTCAATATCGCGATAACTGGACTTCTGAAACCGGGAGACAGCTGTATAACTTCGAGCATGGAGCACAACTCGGTAATGAGGCCTTTAAGGTCATTGGAATTATCGGGTGTCAGGCTTGATATTATCAGCTGTTCCGAATCAGGCATGCTCGATCCGGATCATATAAAACGCGCAATAAAGCCCGATACCAGGGCGATATACCTGATGCATGCGTCGAATGTTACAGGTAATGTCATGCCTGTCGCCGAGGTCGGCTTAATTGCGAAGGAACACGGCATAATATTCTGTGTGGATGCTGCACAGACAGCGGGTGCTGTCCCGATTGATGTTAAAGGCATGGGAATCGATATGCTTGCTTTTACTGGACATAAATCCATGTTCGGACCGCAGGGCACCGGTGGTCTTTATATCAGGAAGGGACTGGAGGGGATGATTGAGCCAATAATGTCCGGGGGTACCGGCAGCCGATCCGAATATGAGCATCAGCCTGATTTCATGCCTGATAAATATGAATCGGGAACGCCGAATACAATCGGTATTGCAGGCCTCGGAGCCGGAATCCGGTTTGTAGAAAAAACAGGAGTAGGTTTAATCAGGGACAAAGAGAGGTCGCTTTTGCAGAATTTTATTGAAGGGCTGAAAAAGATAAGAGGTGCAATTATTTACGGGCCGCAGTCGATTTCGGACAGGGTTGCAGTTGTTTCCTTCAACCTTGAAGGCATAAGCCCGTCGGAAGCTTCCCTTATCCTTGACGAGAAATATAGAATCATGTGCAGACCCGGCCTTCACTGTGCGCCTCAGGCTCATAGAACAATAGGGACATTCCCGGCGGGCACCTTGAGGTTCAGTTTCGGATATTTCAATACAGAAGAAGAGATAGAGTACGGCCTGAAGGCGCTATATGAAATAAGCCGAAGATTATGAAAGGAGATTGATATATGAAGAGAACAGTTGATGCACGTGGTTTGAACTGCCCGCAGCCTGTTATCCTTGCAAAAAAAGCGCTTGAAGAGAATGAAAATATCGTTGTCATCGTAGATAATAAAGCTGCAATGGAAAACGTAAGAAGGCTTGGAGCAAAGCTCGGATGTTCAGTGGAAATGGAGAATTTAGGGGATGGTGAATTTCATATACATTTGAAAAGGGGCGATATCGACACGGCTGCAATAGCTGATGTTCCTGTTTCGTGCAACGCTTCAACTGGTGAACTCGTTGCTGTTATCTCTTCTGAAACAATGGGAAGCGGGAATGATGATCTCGGAAAGGTTCTTATGAAGGCATTCATTCATACCCTTGTACAGGCGGATGAACTTCCTTCCAGAATGCTTTTTTACAATACCGGTGTAAAACTGGCGGCGGTGGATTCCGAGGTTCTGGACGACCTGAAAAACCTGGCCGATGCCGGGGTGGAGATACTTCTGTGCGGAACATGTCTGAATTTCTTTAACCTCTCCGGCAGCACCGGTGCGGGAAGGATTACAAACATGTTCGAGATTCTTTCCGTCATGTCAAATGCAGCCAGACTGATCAGGCCATGAATCATGTCAGGGAATATGTCGCTTTACTTTTCAATTCGGTCAGCCATGCGATGATGGCGGAAAAAATTCTAAAAGAAGAGGGCATATCACATAAGCTTATTCCTGTACCCAGACATATAAGCTCAGACTGCGGTGTATGCCTGAGGATTGAACTCGGGGATGAGGAGAAAATCAGAAAGCTGCTTGATGCTAAAGTGGAAATAACAGGCAGAGGCGATCTTTGATTTAATAAAAAGATTTCAGTATGTTGACTAATTCTTGCAGTATATGCTATAAAAAATCAGTTTTTGTGTTTAATTACATTAATCAATTGAGGAGGCATCACATGAAACGATCTCTTTATTTTTTGTCCGTTATACTGGTAGCTTCTTTTCTGAGCGGGTGCATTATATCAAAAACGCCTGAAACAAATGATCTTGCCATGACATTGGGCGACATAACGACTTTCAGCATGAAGGTATTTCCATCAAACGCAGTCTATACCTGGACTCTTGATGGTGTAGATCTGCCCGATACCGAATGGTCCTATATCTATACGGCTGAAGCCGGGGACCATACGCTGACAGTCAAAGCCAAACATGTTTTTGGCACGGATACCCAGACTTGGAATATGACAGTAAACAGTCCGCCTGTAGCCGCAGCTGCAATCAACAGCAGCATCGTAGTGTTCGGCGGCAAGGCGATCCTTGATGGTGCTGCAAGTTATGACCCCGATGGTTCGGATTTGACCTATGCCTGGACTGTAATAATGAAACCATCAGGCAGCACGGCCGCACTTTCAAGTGACACTGCCGTCAGTCCGACATTCATACCCGATAAGGAAGGCCGTTATATGTTCAGTCTCGTAGTGTCCGATGGTGAACTTTTCAGTAAGGCAAGCAAGGTCACTCTCGACACATTCGACGGCAGCTTCGAATCGTGCATATCAGCGCCTTGGGCCATAACTGTTGTAGATAATGTGGAATATTCATTCCCGAGTGACTATGTGCACGGCGGTTTCCTTTCTTTCAAACCGGATGCTAAAATGGGCCATGATAATGACAACAAACTTGTCCTGAGCTTCCCGTTCCCGAAACCGACATATGTCTATTCAATAAGCGCCTGGATGTACAGGAAAGGATCGGCCTCCTCGGCTGTCCACAGCAGGCTCTATGTTGACGGAACTCTCATGCTGAACGGAACTCCAGCACCACGCGACCCACATGGAATTGACGGCAAGTACCACATACTGGACCCGAAAGATCCCAATGTATGGGTTCAGCGTACATGGGCGGTGAATGCCCTGGTTTCCACAATCAACTTTGTGTATGACGATCTATTTATCATTGACAATATTTACCTTGACGATATCGTAATAAACACTTGGGGAGATTAAAGGAAAGTATTCAAACAAAGGGGGATCTGCTTAAAGATCCTCCTTCATTTTGAAGTGGTTCAAGCATGGATTTCATTACCATATTCTCCACTGACATTGACTTTTAATCTTTAAAAGGCCAGAATCATTTCAAATGATACCTGTATTCTTTAAAATCGGATCAATACCTGTAACATCATATGGATGCATGCTTGCACTCGGGTTCATATGCGCCTATTTTCTTCTTGAATACGAGTTCAAGAAGAGGGGAATTCCGGGAGAATTCGCTTCTACCGAGATACTGTTGGGCCTGATCGGGGCCTTTATCGGTGCAAGGCTTTTTCACCTCCTGGATCATCCGGACAGCCTTTCCGGAACTAATCTCATATCGGCCGTAAGAAACATGGGCAGTTCATGGTATGGGGGGCTGATCTTCGCCTCTGCATTCATTCTTTATGCAGGCTACAGAAAAAAGATATCATTGACTGCTCTCATGGATGCATCCGCTCCGGCGATCGCCATAGGATACGGTTTCGGCAGGATAGGATGTTTCCTTTCAGGTGACGGGTGTTACGGAGAGCCATGCAGCCGTCTGGGTATAAACTGGCCTGCCCCTTTATGCATGTCGTTTCCGAAAGGGTCTGTTCCAACGGCCGATGTAGTACTTAATACTCCCATAATAGAGGCATTCGGGGCCCTGATCACGTTTATTATCCTGATGTTTTTGAGGGACAGGCTCAAAAAACCTGCAGCCCTTTTCGGTGTTTTCCTTATCATTCATGGTATAATGAGGTTTGCAGTCGAGATTGTCCGCATTAATCCGAACGTCGGGTTCAGCATGTCTCAGGCACAGTGGATATCATTCTTTATAGTAGCCGCAGGCATCTACCTTATGGCCGGAAAAGCCCTGCCTGAACCTGTGACAGTTAAAGAAAAACCTGTTGATAAGAACGGAAAAAAACGGAAAAAAAGAAAATCCGGTTAATCCTGAAAATATTATTTATCAAGACTCCAGTCGATATTCCTGCCGGAGTCTTGTCATGCTGTTTTATTCTGTTTGTAAGCGTTATTCCGGGCCTTATCCACACCATCCCTGTACATCCTGAATATTCCGAGAGAGATGCCGAGAACAAGCATGCCGAGCATAAAAGCGGGTTCTGTGTTGAAACTTACATCGATCCATCGTCCCACATACATGAACACGAAAGAGGAGATGACTATTATGAAACCCCATGCACTGATTCTCAGGACATCGTTCATTTCTTTTCTGGCTTTGTCATCTTTGAACATCTTTTTCATAGCCTTCTCCTTTACTGTTTGTCCGGGGCGGGATTTGGATCCCGTCCCGATACGGCCTAATCAGCTTACAAGGGTTTTTACGGATTCGATAACCGGCGCCGTGAAAAGCGCTACCAGAACTGCATAAAGTGCAAATGATCCGATAGCCTCGCTCAAATACATCTTCTGATACCTGTACTTCAAAGATACGATGGTCAGTCCGCCCATGATGAGGCATCCGAGATTGAAGTAAGGAAAATTGCCGCTGCCGGAAACTGCGTTTGCCGCGAAGGCGAAGGACGCCGTTATTAATATTACGAATACCGATACGATCAATGTCTGCAATGTCCGTTTCATTTTTTAACCCTCCCTGAATTTTCGTTTCAATATTCAATTCTATAGGAAGAACCGTGCCAGTTTATGATAAAGAGTAAATAAAGTTTGTAACTAACTGATATTGCAGTGATAAATGCTACTGAAGGATGAATTGACGATGCCAAAACTGGTAATGTTGCTGATCAATTCTTTTAAAAAAATATTTAATGATTAAATGAAACGTTTAATTACAGCATGGAGTCCGGCATGAAAATAAAACAACATCTGTACTTTGATTTGAAGAAGAGAAATAGTTGGGGTATTATTCATTTCAGAAAGAATCTGATAGAATGAATTGGAGGGAATACATGGAAATTCTTAAAAATCCGGTGCTCATATGGTTCATCGTGGGGGCGATTCTTTGCCTTGTTGAGATGGTGCTTCCAGGACTGGTCCTCTTTTTTTTCGGACTGGGAGCCATGCTGACAGCTATCCTGATATTGATAATTCCTCTTGCTCTTTCTTTTCAGCTTTTTGCCTTCCTTGTTTTTTCCTTGGCTTTGCTTCTCCTGCTAAGAAAGAAATTCAGCAGTGTGTTTGTAGGAAGAAACAGGACGCCGGGCACTTCGGATGAATACCTGGAGGGTTATGTGGGTAAAAATGCCGTTGTCATTCAGGAGATCAAACCAGGCATAGCCGGCAAGGTCGAATTCAGGGGCAGCTCATGGCCGGCTGTTTCGGATATAGCAATTCCCGAGGGTGATAATGTGGAGATAACAGGCAGGGATAATATTACACTCAAGGTTAAACCGTTAAAAAAATAGATAAGGGAGGCAATATGTCAGTCTTAACCGTCATACTTTCAATAATCATTGTTCTTGTCGTCATCATACTCGGCTGGGGTATAAGAATTGTCCCGCAAAAGACCGCATATGTGGTTGAAAGGCTGGGCAAATATTTTGCAACATGGGATGCAGGTCTTCATGTTCTCATCCCGTTTATCGACAAGGTCTCATACAAGCATTCTCTGAAAGAAGCGGCAATAGATGTGCCGCCGCAATCATGTATAACCAGGGACAACATTGCAATCGAAGTCGATGGTGTGCTTTACCTGCAGATAGTATCCGCAGAAAAGGCAAGCTACGGGATAGCAAACCTTCTGTTTGCCGCCATTCAGCTGGCACAGACGACAATGCGCTCCCAGATCGGCCAGATAGAACTGGACAAGACATTTGAAGAACGTGAAAAGATAAACGCCGCCGTGGTGGACGCACTGGACAAGGCATCAGAGCCCTGGGGCGTAAAGGTAATACGCTATGAGATCAAGAATATCCAGCCTCCGCAGAGCATCAAGGATGCCATGGAAAAACAGATGAGGGCCGAACGCGAGAAGAGGGCGGTCATAGCCGAGTCCGAAGGTGCAATGCAGGCAAAAATCAATGTGGCTGAAGGCGATAAGAGAGAATTTATCCTCAAGTCTGAGGGCGAAAAGCAGAAGCGCATAAACGAGGCCGAGGGAAGGGCTGCGGAAATAAGGCTTGTAGCAGAGGCTACAGCCACAGGGATAAGGGAAATAGCCAGATCCATAGGAGAATCAAACGGGCTGCAGGCGGTCAATCTCCGCGTAGCCGAACAGTTCGTGAACGCATTCGGGAATCTCGCCAAAACCAACAATTCGATGATTATTCCGGCGAACCTTTCAGACATGGCCGGGCTCATTGCAACGGCAATGACGGTGATAAAACCGGATATCCAGCAGAAATAAGTTCAAGCTGCGGGCTGCCTGCCTTCCGGCAGTCCGCATTTCAAGTACTCAGATGGCTTATAAGTATTTTGATGCCTATCCCTATGAGAATAAGCCCGCCCAGAATTTCGATCTTGTTCTCGAAAAGATGGCCTGCAGCCTTACCGAGCAACACGCCGCCCAGGCTGATTGCGAATGTAACTGATCCGATAATAAGAGCGGGTTTGAATATATCGACATTGAGCAGGGATATGCTCAGACCCACGGCCAGTGCGTCAATGCTTGTAGCTATGGCCAGTGTCAGCAGGAGCAGGATGTCGTTCGGGTTCATGGCCCGTTCATCTTTATTGAGCGAGAACGATTCATAAATCATTTTCACTCCTATTACCGAAAGAAGCCCGAATGCTATCCAGTGGTCGAAGCCCTCTATGTATTTTCTGATGCTCAACCCTGCAAGATAGCCAAGCACAGGCATCAAGGCCTGAAACAATCCGAAGAAGAGGGCTATCCTGAGAGCATATCTGATTTTCAGAACCTTCATGGTAAGCCCGCTTGTTACTGAAACTGCAAAGGCATCCATGGAAAGTCCGAGGGCAAGAATTATAATGGTAATGATGCTCATGAAATCCTTTTAAAACGATTTGACGTAATGAAGCAAGGACGCTTATGTTATTACTTTCTCAATTCTTGATAATAATGCAACTGCTTGATACACTCCGTGAAGAAAACGGGTTGAAGGAGGCCATAATGATAGTCGTACTGGTTTTCATACACGTAAAAAAAGGTTCTGAAGAGATATTCAGGGAGGCGTCCATTGAGAATGCGAAGAACAGCCTCAATGAACCCGGATTTTTGAGGTTCGACATAATGCAGCAGGATGACGATCCGTCGAAGTTTGTTTTCTGCGAGATATATGAGGATATGAGCGTCTCGGCCAGACACAAGGAAAGTGCACATTATCTCAAATGGCGCGGCATTGTTGACGGAATAATGGAAGAAACGCGCTACAGCATAAAATATACTAAAGTATTCCCAGATAACATTTAGATTGAAGATGCATATCAGTGTCATCCGGGTTTATATTAAGTGACTTGATGAAATGTATATGGTAAAAAATTCAAGAGGTAACAGTGAAAGTAATTGATATTCTGAACCAGTCCAAAATCACATTCAGCTTTGAGTTCTTTCCGCCAAAGACGGAACCGGGATGGGAAAAGCTCTTTAACTCGATATCTGAATTGAAGGACCTGAAGCCTTCATGGGTGAGCGTAACCTACGGTGCGGGCGGTTCCACCCGTGAAAACACACACGACCTTGTCATAAGGATCAAAAACGAAATAGGTCTTACCGTAGTTTCACATCTGACCTGTGTAAATGCGGGAAGGGATGAGATAAAAAAGATACTGGACAGATATCAGGAGGCCGGGGTCGAGAATATACTGGCCCTTAAGGGTGATGCACCCGCAGGTCAGATATGGGATACGCCTGTGGACGGATTCAGGTATGCCTCTGAACTTGTCACATATATAAAGAAGAACTATCCTGGCATGTGCATAGGGGTTGCCGGTTATCCGGAAGGCCATCCCGCAACTCCGAACAGGCTCCTTGAGATGGATTATCTTAAGGCCAAGGTCGACGCAGGCGCCGACTACATAATCACGCAGCTCTTTTTCGATAACCGGGACTTCTATGATTTCAGGGAGCGCTGTGAGCTGGTTGGGATTAAGGTGCCGGTAATAGCAGGAATAATGCCTGTTTTGAACAGAAACAGCATGGTAAAGATATCCGAAAAGACCGATGGTGCTAGAATTCCGGCCAGGCTCCAGAAGGCGGTTCTCCGCGCCGAGAACGACCGGTTTGCCGAGAAGGTGGGCATCCACTGGGCGACCGAGCAGGTCAGGGACCTGATAGACAACGGTGTCAGGGGTGTGCATTTCTACACGCTGAATGCAGCGCGTGCCACACTCAAGATATATGAACAGCTCGGGGTAAGCTGTTCAACAAGTTTTTAAGACTGAGAAAAATAATTTCGGAGGGGATCATGATAAATACCAGGATTGAAGACGGCATCATCATAGCTGCATTCGAAAACGGCAAGGGGAATACGATAACGCTTGATACGGTAAAGGCTCTTGGCGAAATAGTGAAAAAGGCCGACACGGACGATGCGATAAAGGGGATTGTCCTTACAGGCACAGGCAAGGTGATGTCTTCAGGTTTCGACCTGCCCATGTTCCTGTCGCTAAAAAATCTCGATGAGGTTATCGCGTTTTTCGATATCGAAGAGCCCATTCTTCTCGACCTTTTCAGGTGCAGAAAGCCGGTCATCGCAGCTATAAACGGCCATGCCGTCGCAGCAGGGATGATATTTTCAATGGCCTGCGACTATCGTGTGATGGCCGATAACCCCAGGATAAAGTTCGGAATGAGCGAGATCAAGATAGGACTGCCGCTGTCGATAGTACAGACCGGTGTCGTGAGATTCGGCCTTAACAGTGACAAGAATTTCCGCGATGTAATGTACTTCGGCGAAATGCTTACGCCGGAGCAGGCCAAGGCAATCGGCGCCGTCGACGAACTTGTCCCGGATGACCAGCTTATAGCAAGGGCGAAGGAACTTGTCTCAAAATTCATCGACAATCCGGGCAGGGCTTTCATCAAACTCAAGGAAGGGCTCAAGAAGCCTGTAGCCGATGCTATACAGGCAAGGCTTGACAAGAAAGACTGGCAGCAGAGTCTCAACTGCTTCTTTGACCCGCAGGTGCGATCGGCCCTGGAATTCGTAATGAAGATGATGGGATAAAAAAGGAGGATAAATATGGAACTCGATAAGGCAATAGCAGAAAGAAGAAGCGTAAGAAAGTATACGGATTATGTGGTTACTGACGATGAATTGAAGCAGGTGCTGGAAGCAGCCCGGCTCTCGCAGTCATGGGCCAATACACAGGTCTGGGAGTTCGTGATCATCAGGGATAAAGAGCGGATTCAGCAGGTCGTTGGAACATTCTCAGAGAAAAATCCGGCCACAAAAGGGGCGCTGAACGCATCGGTTCTGATCGTCGCCTGCGCGAAAACCGGCGTATCCGGTGGTTATGGCGGAAAAGACCTGACCAAGCACAAGGAATGGTTCATGTTCGACCTCGGCATGGCCGTGCAGAACCTGTGCCTCAAGGCCCATGAGATAGGACTCGGAACGGTTGTCGTAGGGCTTATGGACCATGACGCCTGTAAAAAGATAATTGCCCTTCCAGACGGGTATGAGGTTGTCGCCGTGCTGCCGGTCGGAAAGCCTGAGGCGTTACGCAATTCTCCGGGTAGAAAAGAGCTTTCAGCCATGACTCATCTGGAAAGGTTCGGCGAAAAATTTTAAAATCATATTTAAAACAGCTGTTTTCATGACTTGAAATTGATTTGAGGGTGACTTGAGAAAGCGTTTTGCCGTCATGATGCTGTTCTGCACAGTCTGTTTCCCTGTGCTTGCCCATGCTGCCAGTGGACGGCCTGCTGATAATTCCGCCATGTTCAAACTCGGTTATATGAACCCTTCCATAACGATATACAATCCGGTCGGAGACAACATCGAGCTTAACCCCGGCGCTTATTATGAACTCTCCTACACAAGGAAATTCGGCGCATTAGGGGTCAGGGGAGCCCTGGGGTATGCGCACAATTCCTGCGACAAGTCCATGGAATATGAAAACGGTTTTTGGGAAAACTATAAGGCCGACCTTTACTCGGTGAACGCCCCTGTTACGTTCATGTACATCTACAGTTCGAAGATTATCGATTTCTACGCGGGTGCCGGGCCTGGCGTGTATTACAGGAAAATAAAGATCGAGTATTCCAGCCGCTCTTACGACGAATCGGTCAATTCGACATCGTTTAATATTGGCATCCAGGGCCTTGTCGGCATCGATTTCAGGGTCTTCAAGAACCTGGCCGTCGGGGCGGATCTGGAATACAATTTATTTCGCGTCAAGTTCAACGACGATTATTCCGATAAAGATACAGCAGGAGAGTTAAATCCCTCTTTCAGCATCAGTTGTACATTCTAATTTTCACCATAAGGACAGGATTATGCCGCACGATGAAGGATTGGCGCAGAGGATCAGGAAAATTCTTGTTGATTATCGGGGCATTACCGAAAAGAAGATGTTCGGTGGCATGGCGTTCATGCTGAACGGCAACATGCTTTGCGGCATAATCGGCGAGGATTTCATAGCCAGGCTGGGGACATCCGATTATGAAGTTTATCTTGAAAAAGCCCATACCAGAAAATTCGATATGACAGGCAAACCCATGAAAGGCTTTGTCGTTGTAGGCCCCAAAGGATATGAGGACGACAGCGACCTTTCATTCTGGGTAAAGACCTGCATCAGTTTTGTGAACTCCATGCCTCAAAAATAATTGCTGCCTATGTTCATGGAAATCGAAAAGGATTCGATCGACCTTATTGAACCATTGTGGTTTCTGCTCAATGAAATGCACAAGGTTTTTGATACTGAAACAGGCCAGCCTGTCAGAACGACCGTATGGCCCGAACGCAGGAAACAGCTTCTTGACAAGTCAGGCTTCAAGACCAGCATCGAACTGCTTTACGTGAACGATGAAATATCAGGGTATTGCTATTCAACGATTTCAGAGGATGGCACCGGGGAAATAGAGTCTCTCTTCGTTGATGAAAGGCTCAGGTGCAAAGGTTACGGTAGACTCTTCGTCGAATCGGCACTAGGTTTTTTCGAAAGAAACAATACCACGGACATAAAGATATGGGTCCATCCGGCAAATTCTCGCGCCGCTTCTTTTTACCGGCGTTTCGGTTTCGAGGGAGGTCCTTATATGAGAAGGCTGCCTCCCTGTTCCCTGTGAAATCGCTTGCAGGCTGAGGCTTACTTGTCCAGTCCCACCCATTCCGAAGGCGGGCCGATCAGAACGAAGGGCGCCGGGTTTATGGCCCCTCCGCCCAGCGCCATATAGCCGCCGCAGATGTAGAGGTTGTCGTTTATCTTTCGTGCTTCGTCATGCATGGATTTTACCGCTCCGGTGTTGAAGTCGTGATAGACTAGATGTAAGGAGTTTCTGCCGTCCTTGCCCAGTGTCGTCGGTCCCACATGCGTCCTGAATTTTCTGAGTCTGAGCACTTTCGGGCTTCCCGAAGACCTGTCCGAGAAGATATTATAGCCATATCCGGATGTGGGAGTTTCCGGCAGCAAGGCCTTTCCCTCCCAGTGGGTCTTAAGGGTGACGCCGCCTGTCGGAAATACGTGATGGGTGAACAGTTCGCTCGCCTTGCCCTGAACGCCTCCGGGCAGGACTTTAGCCGTGAACTCTCCCTTCATTGAAGCGAAGTCGGGCACATCGGCCGCATAGAAAAGCTGCATGCAGTCGGCCCTGGAAAGTCTGGCTATATCGTCGGCAGTGGCTTTTTGCGGGTCTATACCAAGGATGTCCTTCATTGTCCGGCCGTCAGGATATTTGCTCCCTGCCTGAAGTATGTTTATAACCGTGAGCGCCACATTTACCCCGAGACCAGAAACGGCGACGAATAATGCTTTTTTAAAAATACCCATGAAATGCCTCCTTATTTGAATTACCGGACCGGAAAATTACCGATGTGGAAATAATAACCCTATCCCGGACCAATGGCAACAGCAAAAAAAAAGGCAGATAAAGACCTATCCTATGAACCGTTTGGTTTTAAAGACAGGTCTCATCATTATATGAATGTTGCGATAAAATCGGTCACGGGATTACAGGCAACACGAGTTTCGACGGGTGTTCGCTGTCATGATATATCACCTGCGAGGCCTTTACCATGGCGGATGTAGTGCCGTTGTCATCCCCGGTGTTCAGGTTTCTTCCGTATTCCGGGAAGTTGGACGAGGTAAGCTGTAGTCTTATCTTGTGCCCCTTCTTCAGGAGGATGCTCGTCGATCCGATGAGCATCTCGAACCTGTAAACCTTTCCGTTTTCCAGAAGCGCTGGTTTTTCGAACGAGTTACGGTACTTCGCCCTGATTACTGCGGCCTGTAAGTTGACGGACTTCCCGTCCGGATAAACGTCGGTCAGCTTTGCGGCAAAATCAGTGTCTTTCGCCGTAGAGGAGGCATAGAAAATAAGCTTCACGGGCCCGGTGATATTCATGTCCGTCTCAAGCGGCGCTGTCGTGTAAATCAGCACATCCCTGCGCGATTCGACCGTTTTCTGGTTATAGGGGCCTGCCTTGAGATTGCCGTAAATAGAGGTGCCGCCGACAGATGGTACAGGGTCGGCCGGATCGTATTCGTATCCGTCAGGATTCTCACTGCCGGGCATGGTCTTCGTGAGGCTCCCTACGCCCTCTATGCCGTTTGCATTGCCGTCGCTGTGAAGGAAATACTCATCGTACCTTACGTTTTTGGGCGGCCACTCATTTTCCGTCTTCCATGTGTTGGCCCCCATGGTGAATATCCTTACCGGCCCTTTCGTCAGGATGCCGTTGTCCTTTCCCTTGAGCCAGTAGTCGAACCAGTCGATCACCAGTTTGTACTGTTTTATAAATGATGCATCCTTGCCGAAATCGGCGTCAGAGAACTTTGATTTCATGGTATGGGTCCAGGGGCCTACCATGAGGACGCTTTGTTTTGCTTCGACGCTTCCGCCTTCATTTCTCATGCGGTTGAAGTCATTAAGGGCGAGGTCCAGATAATAGTCGTACCAGCCTTCGATAATCATGGCCGGGACCGTAATCTGCTGCACCCTGTTATCCACGCGTATCCTGTCCCAGTAGGGTCCCGGCACCGGATGGTTTATCCAGTCGTCATAGGCCGGGATGTTCTCACCGAGTGATTCGTCCGCCTTTATGAGCGGGAGAGTGGAGACTGCCTTGTTCCAGTCGATACCCTCTATGCTCCTTCCCCTGCGGGGCGCGTTCTCGTAAAACCATGCCAGCACATCGGTAATCCTGAAGATGCTGTAGTATATCCAGCGCGGATAAACATCCTGGCTTGTGTTTATGGGAACCATGGCCTTGAGATATTTACTTGAATTGGGGGAAAGCAACCACTGAGTCGAGCCCCAGTATGATGCGCCTATTGTACCGACCTTACCGGTGCTCCAAGGCTGTGTTCCCGCCCATTCAACGGTATCATATCCGTCCGCAGCCTCGAATATATAGGGATAGAATTCACCTTCTGAATCGAAGCGGCCCCTCACATCCTGGACCAGAAAGATATAACCCTGGGATGTGAAGATTCTGGCTATCGTATCGTATCCATGACTTTTATTCTGTCTGCCATACATTGTCCTTATGAGTACGATCGGATATTTGCCTACCTTGTCAGGCATGTAGAGGTCGGCCGCCAGTTTCACTCCGTCTCTCATCGGAATCATTATGCCCTCGACGACCTTGACCTTGTACTGTGGTTTGGGGATTCCCATGTACCATGCAACGATGTCCATTTTGTTGCATCCCACGATAAAGAGGCATGAGACAATGAATACGGCCGTGATCGTTAATAAACTCAGAGTTTTTCCGGTTATCTTCATCGGCATTCACCACCTTTGATTTTTAAAAACATTATGGCTCATTGCCCGTTTATGTCAATGATCAGCTGATAAGCTGTTGAGCTCATAAGCTAATAAGCAGATTTGAAGGATTATAATATTTTGCTTAAGAGTATTCCAGCAACACAGCCGGACAATGGAAGCACTTAAAAACAAATAAAGTGTTCTGCTTGCCAGAACAAAACAGGCCGCGAAGTGACGAAATCGAGGAGTGAGACATACATTGCCGTATGTCGCAATGACGAGATAAGGAGCGACGCAGAGATGCAAAGTTGTAACGCCCTGAACTAGAACTTGCCGTGTCTCCCCTCTCCTGTTTTGTACCGGTCGACGCCCTCCAGCAGTTCGCCCGAATTTATCGAATCCATCCCGCGCCTGAACTCATTCTTCATCGCCTCTTCAAAGGGCAGGTCGAAAGATTCGTACAAGGAAAGCCTGTCATTCTTCATGCAGGTCTGCGGGTGCTTTGCAATCTCGGTCGCAAGCTCCATGGCCGCTTCCAGCGCCTTGCCGTCCGGCACGACCCTGTTGGCAAGTCCGAATGAGAGGGCTTCTTCCGCGCCCACCGGCCTTCCCGTAAGCACCATGTCGAGCGCTCGCCCCTGGCCGATTATGCGTGCAAGCCGAACGGTCCCGCCATCTATCAGAGGCACACCCCACCTGCGGCAGAATACGCCGAAAACAGCGCTCTGTTCGGCTACGCGCATGTCGCACCATATGGCAAGTTCCAGCCCGCCCGCAACCGCATAGCCTGCAACAGCGGCAATCACGGGTTTACTGAGTCTCAGCCGTGTTGGGCCGAGAGGGGCCGAACCTTCAGGCTCCAGTCTGTTAAATACACCGGAAGAAAGCGCTTTCAAGTCAGCGCCTGCGCTGAAATGGCCATATTCGCCGTAGAGAATAGCCACGCGCAGGTCGGCATCGTTTTCAAACGCTACAAACGCATCGTAGAGAAGCTCGGCGGTTTCGCGGTCGATGGCGTTGCGCTCCTTGAGCCTGTCAATAATGACGATAAATACATTTCCATTACGTTCGGTTCTAACTTTCATCTTTGCCTCCTAATTTTGTTCTACTTCTTGTTCTGGCGTTGCCTTTGTCGGCTGCGTCGGAATGCTTCTCGAAAATGGGATCATGAGCATCCTGTTTCGCTCCTCAAGCCAAAAGCGTAGAGACATACGTCAAAGTATGCATGCATCGCTTCCTCATTGTCTCCTCGGGATAATCCCGAATATAAAGCAGAACTTAAAATCAAGACTATAATCTAATCTTATTATAATACACAAATTAGAGTATAAACATTCTTGAGTAAACTGTTTTGATGGGTTATTAATTGTTTATGGAAAAAATGTTTTTTATTGGAGAGGTAAATATAAAGAATAAAAGTCAGTTTATCGCGACCTCAAGAAACTCTCGAGTTCCGATGCGAAGCGAATTCTCGACTTGATTGAAACAGAGCTTATCAAGAAGCCGGAATCGAATCACAGTCTCAAGCGCCAGTTTACCGGGCTTCGAAACTATCGTATTGACGATTGCCGGGTTATCTATTCCCGATTAGGTTCAGATATACTCATCCTGCGAATCGGTGATCGTAAGAACGTTAACAAAAGCGAAATTTAACCATTGCCGGCAGCGGACGGCATACCGCCACCACTGAGGCATATGTTCAACATATCTAAAAGACAGGAGGATAAACAGTGAAAATTATTGGCTTGGAAGAAGAATTTCTGACTAAACGCTCACTTAAGCTCATGGAGGAAGAGCTGCAACTCCACAGATTCACGATGGAAACATCTAATGAACTCATACAAAGTGATGTGGCAGAAGAAATACTGGATTTGGGCGAGAGGCGTATCGCCGCAATGGATGAGGCAGGCATCGACATGCAGGTGCTTTCTTTTATCGGTCCTCAGGTTAAAGACCCCTCGGAGTCGCTTGAAATAATGAGGGAAGGCAACGATAAAGCAGCAGAGGCCATACAAAAGTATCCTTCACGGTTTTCAGCTTTTGCATCCCTCCCTCTTGCAGATACCAGGGCGGCGGTGGATGAATTCGATCGGGCGCTCAATACTAAAGGATTTGTGGGTGGGTTTGTGTGCGGGTCGATTAACGGTGAGTTCCTTGACGACATGAAATACTGGCCTGTTCTGGAATTGGCCGAGTCACGGAATGTCCCTATCTATATTCATCCTGAATTTCCGTTATCTCAGATGAGAGAGGCATACTTCAAGGGAAGAGAAGAGCTGTCAGGGCCTGAATGGGGTTTTATGGTTGATGCCAGTTGCCATTTCATGAGATTGCTCACCGCCGGCGTCTTTGACCGGTTTCCCAAACTCAAAATAATTCTCGGTCATCTTGGGGAATCCATCCCTTATAATCTGGACAGGATAGACAATCGTTTGAAAGCTTACGCGCGGGATAAAGGACTTAAGAGGTCACCTGCCGAGTATATGAGAGAAAACATGGTGGTCACGACTAGTGGAAATTTTTCATACCCTTCGTTTCTTTGTGCTTTGGGAACACTTGGAATAGACAATGTTTTGTTCTCAGTGGATTGGCCGTTTGAATCGAACAAAGTCGCCGTTGATTTTTTAAAGCATCTGCCAGTCAGCGAGCCCGATATTGAAAAGGTTGCATATAAAAATGCGGCAAGGGTCCTGAACCTGAAAGATTTCTGAGCATATTGCAGTAGTAGTGAGTGTATGGCCGAGCCGGAACAGATCATGAATTACAATCTTTTCTGGGATAGGTACGGCGGTGTGTATAGACATCCCGTAAATGATGTTTACGAATATGCCTATAATATACATATTAAGATATTAAGGCATCACAATCGTATGAGGTGAGCGTATGAGAACGACGCTGAACATTGAGGATAATCTGATCGATAAAGCAGCCGGCATTACCGGAATCAAAGAGAAAACAGCACTTGTCAGACTTGGTCTGGAAGCGCTTATCGCCGGAGAAAACATCCGGAGTCTTGCCAAATTGGGCGGCACCCGGAAGCAGCTTAATTACAGGACGCGAGAAGATAACGTTTTTAATAAATAAATTTGATCTTCCGAAAGTTTATCCATCAAGTCCCAGATATGAACAGACCATGCGGTTCAGTTCGCCTACGAATTCATTTTTATCGAATTCGTCACGCCTTTCCATAACGAACCAGTGACATGCCATCTTGATCACGAAGACAACCAGTTCGGAAGTAAGGGCCGGGTTTTCATATTTTCCAGGATATTCGGCAGCCATCCTTTCTTCGATAGTTTTTGCGTACATCTTTTCGTTCGAACGGATGATTTTCTGAATGTGCGGCGGGTAGAGCACTTCTTCATCAAGTATTCTGTGAAGATCGGGATCACGCTCGTTCACCTCGATTGCGGTTTCGATTGCGACTGTCATGATTTCATTTAGGGTCATTTCCGGGCGGATTTTTCCTGACAGTATTTCGGGACCGGTTCCCATGTGCCTTTCAAGGAGAGCCACCAATATTGCATCCTTGTTCGGGAAATACTGGTATAGTGAACCTATCGAGACACCGGCGCGCTCTGCAATGCGGTTGGTGGTGGTTCTGACGTAACCCAGGCCTGTAAAAACCTGAGCAGACGCTTCGAGTATAGCCTCATACGTATTTATCGACCGCGGCTGAGAAGGCTTCTTGCGCGGGTTCAGCAGTTTGCCGCTTTTCATTATCAGGCCCCTTTCAATGCGAGTAGACAAACGCACATGTTTGAACAATCATCCCATAATATGAGCTGTTGCTCACATTGATGCAACATAAAAAGGAGAGATCATGAAAAGTAAGGGTTTTAACAGGAGAAAATGGGTGACATCGGTTATGGCATTGAGCTTCATCGGACTGCCGGTCTCGGGTGTCATGCTTCATCTGGCAAGGCATGCAGCAGAGGCGGAATCGATCCATGCCTGGATGATCGCGCACAATTCGCTAGCACTAGTTTTCCTGATAACGGGCTGTGTTCATATTGTATTCAATTTCAAGGCGATCAGGCGCTATTAGATCAAATATCAATACAAATCGTTCCTTCCGGGTGGTATATAAACAGGTGCGGATGTTACCGTGCGTAAAAGGGAATGCACAGTCTGATGACGGCAAAAGAAATGACTGTATCAATATACAATACCGGAGGGTATCATGGCATTAAGATTTGGCATTATTGGCTGCGGACAGGTGAGCCGTGTAGGTCACGGGCCGGCTATCATGGCGGACAGTCGCGCAACTATAGAGGCGTTTGCCGATCCGGATGAAGGCAACCGTACGTCGTTTGCGCGGAAATTCAAGGCGGGCCGCGCTTTCAAAGACTACCGTGAAATGATTTCGCAGACAGGACTTGACGCAGTGGTGATAGCCTCTCCTCCATGGCTTCACAGGCAGATGTTCGAAGACTGCATCGCTGCGGGCGTGCATATACTCTGCGAAAAACCACTGGCAACAACAGTCGAAGACTGCACGCGCATGACAGAGCTTTCGAAGACGACCGGCAAGATTATCCAGATCTGCCATTCCAAGCGGTTTGAAACCGGATTCCAGAAGATAAAGGAAATGTGCGACAGCGGCTCACTTGGCCGGATATACCAGATGAGTCTGGACTGGCATTATTACATCCCGGACTTCACGCAGGGCTTTTTAAGAAAGACGCTCGACCTCTTCAAAAAGGCAGGTGTCGATTTTGAAAAGAAATACGGTGTATGGCGCTATTTCGATGAGCGCACCGGCGGAGGCGATTTCTTCGACCACGGGCCGCACTACATCGACCTGATGAGGTTCTTCTTCGGTGAAATCGAAAGCGTATACGCCAAGACCGGCTTCTCATATCCCGGCCGCAAATATGAAGACCAGGCGGTTGCCGTTTTCACACTTTCGAGCGGGGCTCTCGCAGTTATCGAAAAGAGCTGCCTGGCCATAGGAAGGCCGGAGGGCTATGAAAAGGGGATGATTAACGCGGAAAAGGCGCGTATCCGTTTCGAGGCGTTCCAGGAATATGAGCACAAACCCATGAAGCTTGGTGTTTACAGGCATCTCAATATGATACCGGATGCGTTCACGCCGGTCTTTCTTCCAAGGGGAATAGAGAATACCCTTTATTTCAGGCAGATGAGGCACTTCATAGACAGGCTTACCGGCTGCGACAGCATTAAAAGAAATTTCACGGGGAAATGGGCGGCGGATACGGAGGATGCGGCAATCGCCGTTGCGTGGACCCTGGCCGCATACCGCTCGTCAAGGGAAGGCCGTGAGATTAAGAGGTCTGAATTGTTCGCGTAGCTGGTCCGGGCCGACGGCAATCATGATCAAGGAGGTGAATATGGAATCGGAAAGATACAAGCGCGGATTGGAAAAGCTGAAGGAGATTGACGGTCACGGAGGTGAGATCGTGATGGAATCCCTGAAGGACATCGCACCGGACCTCGCCAGGTATGTCATCGAGTTTCCTTTCGGGGATGTCTATTCCCGCGGGGTCCTGACACTCAAGGAACGCGAGATCGCAACGGTTGCCGCACTGGCCGCACTCGGCAATGCCAGGCCGCAGCTTATGGTCCATATTCACGGTGCCCTAAACGTCGGGTGTACAAGGCAGGAGATCGTGGAGATCATGATCCAGATGGCAGTTTATGCAGGCTTCCCAGCTGCTTTGAACGGTGTCCTTGCAGCAAAGGAGGTTTTTGCCGAACGCGACGGGCTGGGCCAGCCGGATTGAACGGTTTATAAGGTCACAGAAATAGCTGATGGAAATAACATGATGAATGTAAGACGCTCGACGATGGATGACTATGCAGGATGGCTTGAACTGGCGAAAGAGGTTGAACCATTATTCGGTCCCATGTCGGAGGAACCTGCGTTTTGCGAGGGCCTCAAACAGGCCGTAACAGACGGTAAGGCCCTGTGCATTGCCGATGACAAAGCAGGCTGTCTTGTTGGCGGTGTCATAATATCCTTGGAGGCTAACGAAATATTATGGCTGGCCGTGGCCAAGCGCAGCCGCGGACAAAAGGCCGGTGCCGCACTGCTGGCTGAGGCCATAGCATGTCTCGACTGCATGAGGCCTGTTACAGTGACTACTTTCGACGGCACTGTAGATGCGGGATTTCCAGCAAGAAGGCTATACGAATCGTTCGGGTTCCACGATCTGGCTTCGGCAGGTAAGAATCCGGCAGGAATACCGATCGCCGTCATGGTGCTCGACAGGGCATGCGCCGGTGCTTGACACGGACACTCGGGATTTCCAATGCGAACAGCAACGAATCAGGACAGGAACAACATTGAAAGGCTCGTGTTCGGAATACTCAATGAGTACGGACTAAAGCCCGACCCTGATTCAACGGATTCAGATCTTTCGGACATCAGGCGAGAATATTCTGACAGGGGGGCGCGTTCGATGTAATGACTGATGAAAACGGCAGGATAATCACTACCGTGGGTTTGTACAGGTTCGATTTGAACACGTGCGAGATACGCAAGATGTATCTTGAGGCGGTTCATCGAGGAAAGGGATTGGTACGCCGTCTCCTGAAGCACGCTCTTTCAAGGGCGAAGTCTCTGGGATATTCACGGGTCGAACTCGAAACGGCATCTGTCCTTAAGGAAGCTATCGCACTTTATGAAGGATACGGCTTTCGCAGGTTCGACAGAGGACATCTGGCCTTACGCTGCGACGCGGCATACTTTCTTGAGCTTAAGCCTTGAGAAAAGAAACTGTACGGGAGAAAGAATGAAATTTCTGCTGATCATAAGCCACGATGCTCATTTCAGGCCGACAAAAGATCTTGTCGAAGACATCTTCAAATGGATGGATGAGATGACCGGCCGTGGAATCCTGATACACGGGAACCCGTTGCGGCCTGCCGAAGAGGCAATAACCGTTCGTGTGCGAGGCGGTAAGATCAAGGCTGTAAAAGGACCTTCGACGCACGCAAAAGAAAAGATCTCGGCATACGTACTGATAGACTGTTTGGAGATGGATGATGCCGTTAAGATAGCATCAGCACACCCGATGGCAAGGGCCGCGACTATTGAAGTGCGTCCGGTATGGGAAGAGCTGGCAGTGATTCACGGTTGAATGTAGAGCGTACTGACAATGGAGAGATATTTTATAAAAATCGGGACATGATAATGTATTGTTTTAAATAAGCAGGACGGGGTGTTTGCTTGAGCCCCGGCTTCCGGATTAAGATTAGAATGGGGGACGGCAATGGATGTCATCATAATAAAGGCTGATAGCAGAGATGCGGTTGAAATACTCGCCCTGCAGAAGGAGGCTTATCTGAGAGAAGCCGAGTTGAACGGGGACTTTTCGATCCCGCCGATGACGCAGACTCTCTCAGACATCGAGTCGGAATTTCATAAAAAGATTTTTCTCAAAGCCGTGCATGATGATAAGATAATCGGATCGGTGAGGGGGCATCTCGATAAGGGCACATGTTATATCGGCAGGCTTATAGTCAATCCCGGATGGCAGGGGCGCGGTATTGGAAGCATGCTCATGGAAGGCATTGAAAAGGCATTTCCTGATGCTGAGAGATTCGAGCTGTTTACTGGCAAGAGGAGCATTGCAAATATCAGGCTTTATGAAAGGCTCGGCTATGAAAAGTTCCGCGAGGACGATCTGAATCAGAAGGTAAGGCTTGTCTTTTTGTGGAAAAACCAAATGCGAAAGAATATTGAGAAATCATGTTCGACTATTCATTGGCACACTGGATGACGTTTTTTTCAGCAGCCGTGCTGCTGAACCTCTCTCCAGGTCCGGACATGGCGTTCATACTCGGAAGGACCGCAAGACAAGGAGTGAAAGCTGGCTTCACTGCAATGTTCGGCGTGTGGAGCGGTGCGTTTGTTCACGTGATTTTTGCCGCGCTCGGGCTGTCCGCTGTCCTGGCCGCATCGTCAACGGCGTTTTCCGTCGTCAAGTGGATAGGGGCGATTTATCTTATCGTTCTGGGCATCCAGTCGCTGATCTCAAAGGGTAAGGGCGGGACTGTCGATGCCGGGATCGTCCAGAATGATCCGGTCAAGATTTTCCGTCAGGGTGTATTCGTGGCGGTATCCAATCCCAAGACCGCCGTTTTTTTTCTGGCGTTTCTTCCCCAATTCGCCGTGACCGGTGCAGGGCCTGTCGGCGCGCAGCTGTTCCTGCACGGCTCGCTTATAATAGTGGTGGCAGGCTTTATTGAACCTCCCCTTATCATTGTGGGAGGAAGGCTTACAGGCTATCTCAACCATAATATCCGTATTTCGCGCTGGCTGGACCGCGGCCTTGGCACCCTGTTCGTGGGATTGGGAATAAAGCTGGCGATAAGCGAACGCATCTGAAGAATGCAGTTCCGCATCAGACAATGATAGAAAAACCGGGGGGGGTTATATAATGGAATGCAAAAAAGAAAAGAACCTTGAACGGTGCAACTGCACCACCGAGCCCTGCAGCAGGAAAGGCATATGCTGCGAATGCATCGAACATCATCTGAAGATGAGGAAACTTCCCGCCTGCTGTTTTCCCGGGGATGAAGAAAAATCGCACAACCGATCGTTCGAACATTTCGCAGAGCTTGTTTCAAAGGGCAGGATATAACTATGAATATCGAAATTAAAACATGATATCACACTTGATTAAATCATTTATAAGGAGACAATGTAAGTCCGATGATCGAATATACAACAACAATCAAAATTAAAGACATTACTCCAAATCAGATAATTGATTTCATGATTACATGTACTGATGAGGAGTATAACAACTGGTGGCCGGGAACTCATATTTCATTCCACGAACTTGATCACAAGCCGGACATCATAGGAAGTTCGGTGTACTTTGATGAATTTGTAGGCCCAATAAGACTTAAATTCCATGCCGTCATCTCGGACTATATTCCTGACAAACTGATTTGCTGGCAGATGAAAAAGCTGATCCTGCTGCCCGCAAAGCTTGTCCTTAGGACCGAGCAGAAAAACAATGATGTGATCCTCAAGCATTCGTTGTTGATCGGCTTCAAGGGATTCCTTTCGATATTGGATCCGATAATAAAATTATTCATTCCGAAGAATCTTGAATCCGAACTGAACGAACATGCCAGGCACGAGTTTGGAATACTCCCTGAAATACTTGAATCGAGAAGGCGCTGAGATCAGAATGGGAAGCCGCCGGCATTCCTGCAAGCCATGAGGAAAAATTGATACGGTTTGGTGGATTAACATTATTGAGAAATCTGTTTTGATAGCTTAATATTTGTGAGAGGAATAAACCATTTAACAGGGATTAATCATTAATAGAAGATTCTTTTATTGAAACTCCTGATTCTAATAAATAAGAAGGGGAATTGAATGATAAAAAGTCTAATCCGGGTATTACTGGCGGTGGTATTGTTTATCGTAGGTTTCCAGACAGGCTTTGCGTCAGAAGAAGAGGCCCAGAAGCCTGCGGGGACGGCTTTGCAGGATATATCAGGCAAACGCGTAAGCGAGCCGTTCAAATATTCGGGATACGGAGCGCCTAAATTCAAGGGTGTCAGCAAAGAAACAACCTTTGTCGCCATGAGTGACGGGACAAAACTGGCTGTGGACATATTCCTGCCGAAGGACGGTCCTAAAACAGATAAGTTTCCCGCAATATTCATCTTCACACCCTATGGCAGGTCATATCTCTATCCGCAGATGACTTGGTATGAAAAAGTGATTGCCCGCATAACCAAAGGGACCTCAGGCCCGGTTTTCGACTATTCCCTTAAGTATGATACGAAACTCTTTCTTTCGCATGGCTATGCAATCGTTGTGGCAGACATGAGGGGAACAGGCGCCTCCTACGGGTCGCAGATTCCCTTTACACCTGTTCTGGCTGAAGACGGAAAAGAGATGGTGGACTGGATCGGCTCACAGCCCTGGTCGAACGGAAAAGTCGGGATGACCGGGCAGTCGTATCTGGGCTGGATTCAACTCATGATAGCTGCGAAGCATCCCAAGGCTTTAACCTGCATCATGCCCGAGATGATACTGGCCGACGGCTTTACCGAAGGCATACGACCCGGCGGGATTGATGCAATCGCATGGATTGAACGTTACAGCGAATTTCTGCAGAACCTAAATCTCAACCGGTTTGATCCCGGGAAAATGAGTCTACCCACGACACCTGCAAAGGATGAGGATAATGATGGGAGTTGTGCAGATGAAATGCCGCTCATGAAGGACGGCTCATTCCTCGATAATGGAGTGCCTGTATACAGCGACGGCAGGAAGCGGCAGGATATCTACTTCAATGCCACGAAAGAGCACACATCTGACATTCCATTCAACTTCTTCGCCAGAAAGAATACACCATATTTCGACAGCACCGCACCGGAGATTATCGGTAACGCGCGCTTCGTCGACAGCAGCCCGGACTTCTATATAAACGAAATAATCGCATCCGGCATTCCGGTATATAACGTCGGCGGATGGTTCGACGGGTTTACCAAGGGCACGACAAAACTCTATGCAACGATGGAAGGCAAGACAGCTGCCCGGATGAACATAGCGCCCAGATTCCACTATCATCCGTTCATAACCAAACAGTATAAAAAATATTTCGGCTACGAAGAAGACTATACGAAACAGATAGCCGCCGAGCGGCTGCGTTTTTTCGACTTCTATCTGAAGGGGATACAAAACGGCATAGCCTCCGAGCCGCCTGTGAACATATATGTCATGAATTACGGCTGGCGCACAGAAAGAGAGTGGCCGCTCAAGCGTCAGAAAGTGACGCCTTTTTATTTCAATTCCCAGAACGGACTGTCACAAAAGCCTTCAAATGAAGGTGCTGATACATATATGGCGGACTTCACCCACAGTTCGAGCTATGGGAAAAACAATAAAAACCGCTGGCTGATGATGTATACACCCGACGGGCTGATGGACCGAACCGCTCCTGATAAAAAATGCCTTGTCTATGAGACGGAGATTCTGGTCGGCGACATAGAGGTCACCGGACATCCGGTTGTGGATATATGGGTTTCGTCCAGTAGGGATGACGGCGATTTCTATGTGTATCTTACCGATGTGGACGAATCCGGGAGATCTCTTTACGTGACCGAAGGTGAACTTCGCGCCGGATGGAAGAACGAATACAATGATGACGACCAGGTGCTCGGAAAAACGGATATTAAGCCTGATCTTCCATGGCACGGATACAGGAAAGATCAGTACACTGAAAAACCGTTTGCGGACGGCAAAACAGTAGAACTCAGGTTTGATCTGATGCCGACATCATGGGTTTTCAAAAAAGGCCACAGGATAAGGATAGCCATAGCATGCGCTGACTATAGGAATTTCGAAATGAATCCGTACCTATGCTCGGGCAATGAGCCGGGAGACTGTCCCGAAACTCTTGTCTCGATAAAGCACACCAAAGAATACCCGTCAAGAATTGAACTGCCGGTGATACCGTCTGCGCAATAATGGTGGATGCAAACGGGTAAAATTTCATAATGACGATAATCGGGCAGGTCTTAATTCTTGAAAATAAAATTATTTTGACAAACCTGAAAGGATGACTCACTAATAATTTATCAAATAAAATGGTCGGGAGGCTAAAATGAAAATTCAAAAAATAATGGCGCTGATTTTCATTGTCTGCCTCTTTGTACCTCTCAATCAGGTTATGGCCGGGCAGTGTGATGATCTATACAAGATTGCAAAAGGAAACGTTGATACCGCAAAAACATTTGCCAGCCAGAAAAATTACCAAAAGGCCCAGGAGCTTTATCTGGATGCAGCTCGTCAATTTGAGCAGGCGGCTGCCATGAATGACTGCAGCACCAGGGAAATGATGGAAAATTCCAGGCAAAACGCGGAATACTGCAGGAATGAAGCGGCAGCGATAAAGGAAAATGTGAATAGAAGTGCAGCCAATGACAAACTGTTGGATGACTTCAACCAGGCGAAAGACATATACAATCAGGGAGTTGATCAGATGAACAACCACCAGTGGCTGAATGCCATAAGCTCTTTCGATCAGGCTGCCGCCTTATGGAATCAGGTGGCGGCGGAGGCTCCTCCGAGCGACTTGAAGAATAAGGCCCTTCTCTATGCAAAAGATGCCAATGATACTGCAAACCTTATCAGGGAATATAAAAAGAAGAATCTGTACCGCTGATAAACTCGAAAAAAAATATTAAGGCCAGGGGAGGTGAAGGTATGAAACGATCAGGGTTAATTATAGTTCTGGTTATTGCGGCGGTGTTGATTGCTCTGCCTGCATCTGCCAAAGAGGAGGGTAAAACAGTGACAACAGCATCCGGCCTTAAATATATCGATGTTGTTGCAGGCAACGGCGCCTCGCCATCTGTAGGTAAACGTGTAAAGGTGCATTATACCGGGACACTTGAAAACGGCAAAAAATTCGACAGTTCGGTTGACCGGAATCAGCCTTTTTCGTTTATTATAGGTGTGGGTCAGGTCATCCCGGGGTGGGATGAAGGTGTCATGACGATGAAAGTCGGCGGTAAAAGGAAGCTTATCATACCTCCCAATCTCGGTTACGGTGCTAAGGGAGCGGGCGGGGTCATTCCTCCGAACGCAACGCTGCTTTTTGATGTGGAGCTGCTCGACGTCGAAAAATAATCAGCCTTAAGATATTTCCGCCGGCGGTTCATGTGATGAGGCTGCCGGTTTAATATCATGCTGGAGTACACGAGTGAGCAATCTGATTTCAGCCGAAGGCTTGAAAAAACTGATCGAGGAGTATGATTATCTCTGGAAGGTGGAGCGCCCTAAAGTGGTTCGCGGTGTCGCCGATGCCGCAGCGGAAGGTGACCGATCGGAGAATGCCGAATACATCTATGGCAAAAGGCGCCTGAGAGAGATAGACAGCAAGCTTAAACATCTTTCTTCCCGGCTGAAAGTGCTGAAAGTGGCTGATCCTCCCCCTGAACATCCGTCTGCGGTTACTTTCGGAT
This sequence comes from Desulfomonilia bacterium, assembly GCA_036567785.1. Lineage (NCBI taxonomy): Bacteria > Pseudomonadati > Thermodesulfobacteriota > Desulfomonilia > Desulfomonilia bacterium. The sequence goes on from DATCTV010000062.1 coordinate 292,678, forward strand.
GCTGGGTCACGTATGAGGAGGAGTCTGGAATCAAACGTTGTTATCAGCTGGTTGGTCCCGAGGAGACTGATGTGAGCACAGGCAGGATCAGCATTGACTCGCCTGTCGGCAGGGCGCTGCTTAACAGGAAGGTGGATGAGGAAGTTACTGTTAAGAGGCCTGACGGAGAGATCACATTGTGTATCACAGGGATTTTTTCGACCCGGCCTGAATAATGAAGGCAAGACTTCTGGAACTGGCTTCAAAACGCAAAAGACCTGAAGAAATTGAGCTTAAAAACAATAGGGGAGGGTGTAATGGTTAAAATTCTGCTTTTTCTTGTTCTGGGTTTGACTGCGGGAGGGTTAAGCGGCTTGATCGGTATTGGTGGTGGAGTCATCATTGTTCCTGCCCTGATATTCCTGTTTGGTTTTTCACAGCATATGGCTCAAGGCACGACTTTAGCCCTGCTGGTTCCGCCAATCGGCATTCTTGGCGCATGGGCATACTACAGGCAAGGTTATGTTGATATAAAAATTGCATTAATTATCTGCCTGGGCTTCTTCATCGGAAGCCTCATTGGGGCAAAGTTCGCCGTAAATATACCCGGGAGGCTCCTGGAAAAGATATTCGGGATAGCCTTGTTTGCGATATCGTTAAAAATGATATTTTCCAGATGAAACAGGATATGAGACGGGATCCGTGCAGGATTGAAGAGGCATATGATTCCGTAGCCGATGAATTCCTGGGCATGAAAACACATCTGGACTTCATGTATTTCACTGTTGATTTCATTTTCGGCTGCCTGAAAAAGTGCGGCTTGGTCGATGTTGATATAATTGAAAGAGAGCCGTATCCGGATGTGGAATATCAAAGCGGAAGGGCTTATGTGTTTACAGTAAAGCCTGCCGGGATATAATTATTTATATTGGGAGGTTGGTAAAGATGTTGTGCGTAAATATATGGAGTTTCAGGGGCAAGTCGGCTGCGTGGGGACATGCTTCGATGCAGATTGACAGGACATATATCTCATGGTGGCCGGAAAGGCCGGGGCTTGTTCCTTCTCACATTCACCAGAACATATATTCGTCCAATCCTTTCAGGAACAGGACATTCGATGAGGATGTAAAGGCTGAAAAGCAGAAGCCCGACCATCAGATATACATAGAAGGGCTTGACGAAAACAGGATCAAGGACTGGTGGCAGTCGTTCGGCCTGAACAGGGACGGCGTGAAGTTTCAGGGCCCGCTTCTCCCATGGGATACTCTCAAATTAAACTGCTCGACCGTCGTATCCACTGCATTGAGGAAAGGAGGGGGCGACAGGTATTCAAGTTGGGTTAAGTCTTGGAACCTCGTATGGAAACCATCTGATGTTCTTGCCTATGCCCTGTCCATCCAGAAGGGACTTGCAAGGAAAGACAAGAGCGAAGATCCCCTGAAGAACTACAAGGGATTCTGATGCCCGTTCCTTGAAGCATGCAAAAAGGTGTGGTGATATGAGGACTCACAATGAAAGCTGACAGTCCGAGTGAAACCGCAATGAAGGTTGCGTTGAGGCGTGCCGCCCACCAGATTATGGACAGGCCCAGGGTGTTAGAGGACCCACTTGCATTGCGCATCCTTGGTCTTGAAAATGCCTTGTCGCAAAACCCATTACCAGAATGGCTGAAGGATTCAACACTATCTCGCGTGATCAGGGCCTCAATGGCCGCCCGCAGCAGGTTTGCGGAAGACGAACTTGGCAGGGCCGTGCAAAACGGAATCAGACAATATGTGGTTCTCGGCGCAGGGCTCGATACATTTGCATACAGGAATCCCTACGAAGATCTGCGCGTGTTCGAGGTGGACTGTCCGGACACGCAAACATTTAAGCGCACTCTTTTGAATAAATCAGGCATTGATGTTCCATCAGGACTTACATTCTCACCCGTTGATTTTGAAAAAGAGACGCTCGCTGAGGGCCTGATCCGGGCAGGCTTCAAGAGGGATGAAAGGGCGTTCTTCTCGTGGCTGGGCGTTACCATGTATCTGAGCGGGGCTGCAATCGATACGACACTTGCATTTATCGCATCAATGCCTGCAGGAAGTGTTGTGGTTTTCGACTACATGATATCTCCTTCACTGCTCGGGCCGACAGGCATGAAAGCATTTGAAGGTCTGTCCAGTCATGTGGCCGAGGCAGGCGAACCGTTTCAAAGTTTCTTCGATCCGTCCGAGTTGAGGAAGCATTTACTGAAAATGGGATTCGCTCATGCCGAAGATATTGGTCCTGATGATATGAACGCAAGATACTTCAGCAATCGTACCGACGGAATGAAGACGGGAAGGCTCGCACATTTAATGAACGCGCGGACCTGACCGGATGAACAGGGCTGAATTCTAAAATCGAATCAGTCGCTTAAGGCCGAGCAAACCTTTTTGCCGTATGAGGCGCTCAACGCGATCAAAAGCTGTCCCCCTGAATAGAGGAAAGGCCCGAACAGTATCGGCACAACCTTTGAGTATGTATGAAGGGCGAATTCGACATCGCCTATATATAGCATGGCGGTGCCGATTGTAAGGAATGTTGCCTGAGTCTTTGATATCTTATTTCCGAAAAATGTGGAAACCGCCCTGGTGACGACGAACGGTAGCACGAGCCCGTATATCATCCCGGGTATCCTCATATTGCCGAGATAGGGCCAGAGATATGACATGACGCCTGCGTATATAACGAGGGCCGCCGCTCCCACATACAGGTCCTGCCTGTGAAAGCCGTTTATTACGGTAAGCCCCACGGCGTATGTCATGTAGGCGATGATTGCGATTACGAGGCCCCTTATGACAACGAACGGGTCGGTCATGTTGAGGTTCAGAAAGTCTCCAAGGAGAGCAATTGCAAGACCTGCAGAGAGCCAGACAGTGAGTTTTCTGTTGGTGCCAGGCCTGGTGAAGGAGAGCAGGGCGGTTATTATGCACAGGATCGTTATAACGGGCTGGACTACCGAAACGGTCGAAAGGTCGTTCTGCTGGCGAGCCCACCAGTAGATTACAATACCCACGACTGCGAAAAGAACCGGGATAAGATAATACATGGCCGCCTCCCCGAGAATAATATTTACTTGATTCTCTTTATCGATACCACATCCGGCCTTTAATCACTATTTCAAAAGAATTGGGTCTTGGATAAGGCTTTGTCTGCTTGCTTCATCATTGACAAATACTGATTAATGCCGAAAATGAAATGATATGGAAATATTCAATAGAAATAATTGGAGGAACACCGGAAAGCTCGAAGCCCTCACCTCATACATGCTCATAAGCCCATACAGCTCATCGTGCGGAAATCTGTCAATACAGGTTTCCGAGGTTCCGGCCGGGTCGGAGCAGCCTGTTCATGCACATGAACCCGAACAGTGCTATTATATCATCAGCGGTAAAGGGCTTATGATCATTGAAGACGAGAGACGGGAGGTTTGCGCAGGTGACGCAATTCATATCCCGCCAAACAGAAATCACGGGATAAAAAATACGGGAAATGAGGTTCTGGAATATCTGACTGCCAACTCGCCCTGCTTTTCAAAAGAGTATGAAGACCGGTTGTGGCCGGCAAACCCTAAAAAAAACAGGAAAAGATAAAAATGAAAAAAGAGGAAAGTCATCAGGCAAAAGAGGATAAAAAACTGGCAGCGGTATGCGGTCTTTACTGTGAGGCTTGCTCCTTATATATCGCAACCACTGAAGACCCGGCCAGGCTCAAGGCTATGGCCAGCCGGTTTCAGATGTCAGAGGAAGAAGTGAAATGCTATGGGTGCCTCGCGGAAAAGAGAGGCCCTTACTGCAGGATATGCAAAATGTCCGGTTGCGCCGCTCAAAAGGGAATCGGTTTCTGTGTGGAATGTGACGAGTATCCATGTGAAGCTTTGAAAGAATTTCAGTCGGCAATGCCGCACAGGATCGAGCTTTTCAAAGACCTTGACCGGATCAGGACAGCGGGATGGGAGAACTGGCTGAAGGAGATACGGGAAAACTACAGTTGCCATAAATGCCGGACAATTAATTCCGCCTACGATATTAAATGCAGGAATTGCGGCGAAGAACCGGGCAGTGATTACGCGGCCAGAAATAAAGAAGCAATCGGTAAGCATCTGAAGAAAATGTTGTTCACTTGTGATGACTGAAGATGGTCTGCACAATAAAAGATAAATTATTACCTGAAAAAGAAAGGATAAATAATTATGGAAAAGACAGATATCATTAAAGCGTACGGTGAAACAAATTTCAGGACTGCTGCTAAGCTTTCAATATGCCTGGGCGGTTTTCTGATGATTATTGCATTGAATTCAGTGCCTCTTCAGGCTGAGACGAATTGGCCTCATATGGCCGTATCAAAAGACGGCGTTCCGATTTCATATGAAATATACGGTGCAGGAGAGCCGACCCTTGTCTTCGTGCATGGCTGGAGCTGTGATTCGCGTTACTGGAGGGCGCAGCTTCCGTATTTTTCAAAAAAATACAGGGTTGTCGTCATCGATCTTGCAGGCCACGGTAATTCCGGCCTGTCGCGCAAGGATTATACGATGAAGTCTTTCGGAGAGGATGTCAAGGCGGTTGCCGATGCGGCGGGAGGCGGAAAAGTCATCCTGATAGGCCATTCAATGGGCGGTTCTGTGATAGCGGAAGCCGCCGGGCTCATGCCTGATAATGTCATAGGCCTGATCGGCATAGATACGCTTCAGGACATTGAGTATCCGCTCACACAAAAAGAGCTTAAAATGATGACTGAGCCTATTGAAAAAGACTTTAGGACAGGAAGCCGTGAATTTATCAAACAGATGATATTACCCGGAACCGATAAAAAACTCAGTGAATGGATTCTATCCGATATTTCGGCTGCACCACCAACTGTAGCCATGAGTGCAATGAACAATATGATGGCCCAGTACATTACAGGGGACGCTGCGAAGATATTCGATAAAATCCGCGTTCCGGTCATTACGGTGGATGGGGATATGTCGGCGATCAACTATAAGGCCAACAGGAGGCATATGTTTTCCTTCGAAGCGATCATTATAAAAAATGCCGATCATTTCCTGATGATGGACAAATCCGACGAATTCAACCTGGCATTGGATAAGGCGATAGATAAGCTCTCGGGAAAACCGGATAAGTAAGCTTTGAAGAGTTATAAAAATCTCATTTCAAGGAGGAAATGAAGATGAAATTTATCTCTATGCTTTATGTAATAAACGCAACACTGCTTATCCTGCATGAGATCGAGTCTGCCTATGAAAAGGAATGGGAGATACTAAGACTTCCGGGAAAGATAACCGGCTTTCTGCTCCTTCATGTTCCGATTGTCATTCTGATTTTCTATGGATTGATCGAGATTGAGAAATTGAGCACCATCGGATTTGTATTCGGCATTATAACAGGCATAGGCGGGGTTGTTCCTTTTATAGTTCATAAAATTATCGTCAGAAGAAATGGGCATTTCAACCTGATTATTTCAAATGTAATAATCAACCTTAATGTCTTGTCGGGAATATGCCTGTTTCTTTTATCGGTGCGGTATTTTGTTTGAACGTCGTGGAGGACTCAAGGTGAAGAATCCGGACAGAGAATCGGTATCAAGGCTCGAAGAGCTTCCTAATATCGGCAAGGCTATTGCAGGAGACCTCAGGCTCATAGGCATCGATCATCCGGCTAAGCTCATCGGAAAAGACCCTTTTAAATTGTATGAAAAGCTCAACAGGGCGACGGGAAAAAGACAGGACCCGTGCGTTATCGATGTGTTCATGGCGGCTGTTCATTTCATGGAAAGCGGCGACGCTCTTCCATGGTGGTCGTTTACAGATGAGAGAAAAAGGCTCGTTAAAGGAAGAATCTGATATCAAGGTTCATATTCATTCACATGAATCAAGCCCGTATATCGCTGTGGCGATCGCACCCATGAGCGCCGTGTCATAGCCGAGCCTGCTGAGCCTCACAGCAGGCGCAGGAACGATTTTCAGATACCCTGCCATGACATCTGCCGCGGCGTTTATGAAATTTTCCCCGGCACCTATGGCAACGCCTCCTCCGATTACTATAACGTCAGGAAGATATATTGCGGCAAGATTTCTAAGTCCCTGGCCCAGGTTATATGCTACTTCTTCCCATTCTTCAGGGTCAAGTTCCTCGGCGGGTTTGCCATAAATGCGCCTTATTCCGTTGCCTGAGACAAGGGCTTCTAAACAGTCAGTAGCACCGCATTCGCAGACGATATTTTCAGGATGGCTGCACCTGAAATTTATTGACTGGTGGCCCGCTTCAGGGTGTGCGCCTCCTGATCCCCTGTATATACGGCCGCCCACGATGTATCCGCCGCCCATGCCGGTGCTGATTGTAAGATAGAGAAGCCTTTGAGACTTTTCTCCGCCGAAGTAGTATTCTCCCAGCGCTGCAATATTTGTATCGACATCAACATGAAAATCGCAGTGCCATTTTCCGGTCATGATCTTCTTTAAGGGCACGTTCCTCCATGCCGGCTGATGAAGCGGCGAAACAATACCAGCCTGCCAGTCAAGAGGTCCGCCGATTGCAGCGCCTATTGATTTTATACGTCTTCCGCTGGAAACTTCTTCGATCATGGAGTCAATCAGGTTGAGTCCGTCGGCAAGCTTCACCGGGGTTCCAGTCTGAATCCTTCTTATAATGCCGCCCGAGGAATCGGCCGAGGCGACAAGCAGCTTTGTCCCACCTATATCCAGCCCGATATAAATACCGTTATCATCAAAATCCATTACAGCTGTCCTTTTGTCTTTTCATTGTAGCATCCTGCTTCTTGGCAATTCGAGAAATGTCAACTTTAAGCTTGCAAAAATGATGTAAGCAAGTCGTGTATTCTGTACATCGTGGTATGCCGGAATGCGGAATATCACTTAAATTCCAAGACGGCTAATCTTTGAACTCATCGGTATTCCTGAGAATTTTATATTTTTTCAGAAGCAGTTCCTCATGGTTTTTCTCCTGCAATATGAATTCCCTGATAATATCTTTTATTGAAGGATCATCACTGCTGTCCAGCATCTCGGCGTACAGTCTTTGCGCATCCTGTTCCCCCTTTATCGCTTTCTTAAAAAGAAGAAGCAGTTTTTCCTGTTTTTGTGTAAGGGTTGACATAATGCCTCCTAATTTTTTTTGGTAATAATATTTCTGTCTATCGGTAAATCTGGCTCATATGATTAATCTGCCTGTACATACTGCGGAATATCAAGTCAGCGCCCGTGATTTGCCAAAGTAAACTTAATTAAAATGATAAAGGTTGATCCGTACTCTTGCCGATCAGGGGTACGAAGGAGGGCGAAAATGAAAACCGGAA